>JBDSIW010000024.1:0-4034 GCA_039917795.1 Verrucomicrobiota bacterium
TTTTCCGTGGATCAACTCAAAGGTCGATTCATCGAGTGATTCGGTAGTGGATCAGTTTGGCCAAATGGTGCGGCGAGTGTCCTCGCGAGCCGACTCTGCCCTGCGAAAGGAATCTCCAACGGCTCGTCGGTAGCCTCTCCCCACCAAACTGACCCACTACCAGTGATTCGGGTTGCATTGGAAAAGGGATTACCAATGGTAAGGCGCCTAAGTCCCGTGCGCGCCGAACGTTGCAAGATCGATCTTGGCGCGCACGGAGCGGCGTTCCCAAACGGCTCGGGCTCAACTCATCGGAATTCCAACGACGCTTGGAAAATGCGCTGCGAAGTCTTCCGCGATCATTCCATTGGCGCTGCTTTTTTGCGCCGTTCCTTCAACTCTTTCCAAGTTGTCAAAATAATCCCACGTTCTTGGATGAGTTTTTTTACCGCCGGATCCGTCAACGCGCGGGCGTCGGCCAGACGCGACGAGCTGGAGCCGGTGATGATTAGAAAATCTTCGGTCGGGATCGAGGCGTGAAACAAAATCTCGGTGACGCCCGGTTTTAATTCCTTGAGCAAGTCCAGGAATTTTTCCGTCTTCTCCTCGGGCTTCCAACCGTAGGAGGCCGTGTGCAGATCGTCGAGTACCGGAAGGCCCGCGTTCCAGATCTTTGCGATGAACGGGCGAAGCTTCTCGATTCCAGCGCCGTTTTCTTTCAGCGCATAGGTTCCCTTTTCGCTGATGGCGAGGATCGGAATTCCTTTCTCGATCCCCACTTTTGCGAAGCGCTCGAAGTAATCGGGCCGGGCGAAAAGCGTTCCCATGTGCGAATCAAGATGCGTGATGGGCAAGCCCAAGGTTTCGGCGCGATCAACCTGGGCGCGGATTTCCGCCTCGATTTCGTCGGGCGTGGCGTGAGCGGCCACCTTTTCCACACTCTGCCAGAGGCAACCTTCCTCATCGACCAGTCCCGGGACTTTTGCTTTGCCCGCGAGCGGCGACCAACGATAAAGGTTCCATTCGGCTGTGAGCGCGAGATGAATTCCGCTGTCCACGTCGGGATGCAGTTTCAAATATTTCGCGATCTCCGGCACCCACGGGCATGGCATCATTACGCTCCAGGAAGTTGCCACGCCTTTTTCCACCGTCTCAATGGCGCCGAGATTCGACGAATGCGCCATCCCCACGTCGTCCACGTGCAGAATAACGACCACGTCGTTTGCTTTCCATCCGAGGCGCTCGGCAAAAGTTTTTTCCGCGCGGGAATTGGCCGGCATGGTCATAGCGAGGGTGGTTGAAATTAATACAGCCGAAAAGATTTTCATACGCGACAGAGGCATGAGCGACTATCTACAAAAGCAGCGTCCCGGCAAAGGAAAAGAAAAAGAAGGGGGCGGCGAAGGGTTTGACCTGGAGCGCGGACGCGATCGTCGAGCGTGCTGCACGTTTTCCCGCGGAATTCTCCCTTGCCTGACTCTGGCCTGCTCGCTATTCCTTTCCGTCCATTTTATGAATTACAAAATCGCGCAACGGGCATCGGCTTTGACGGCTTCCATCACTTTGGCAATTGATTCCAAGGCGAAGCAAATGAAAGCCGACGGCATCGACGTCGTCGGTTTTGGCGTAGGCGAACCGGACTTCGACACGCCGCAACACATCAAGGACGCCGCGATCAAAGCGCTCAACGAAGGTTTTACCAAATACACGGCAGCGGCGGGCATCCCGGAATTGCGGCAGGCGGTGGCGGACAAATTTAAACGCGAGAACGGGCTGAGCTACAAGCCATCGCAAGTCATCATTTCCTGCGGCGGAAAACATTCCTGCTACAACGTCATCATCGCGCTTTGCCAGGCGGGCGATGAAGTGATTATTCCCACGCCCTATTGGTTGAGCTATCCCGAGATGGTGAAATTGGCCGAGGCGACTCCGGTCATCCTGCAAACGAGCGACAAGACGGAATTCAAAGTCACGCCCGAACAATTGAGCGGCACCATCACGCCACGCACGCGCCTGTTTATTTTCAACTCACCCAGCAATCCGACCGGTTCGGTTTACACCCGCGACGAAATCAAAGCGCTCGGCGACATCTGCGTGGAAAAAGGCGTGATGATTCTGAGCGACGAGATTTACGAACATCTTCTCTACGACGGAGCGACCCATACGAGCATGGCGAGTTTTTCGCAGGCGCATTACGATCATACGATCACGGTGCATGGCTTTGCCAAAGCTTGGTCGATGACAGGTTGGCGTTTGGGTTTTCTCGCCGCACCGGAGCCGATTGCCAAAGTCATCGATGCCATCCAGGGCCACAGCACGAGCAACCCGACTTCCTTCGCGCAAAAAGGCGGCGTCGCGGCGCTTACCGGCCCGCAGGATCATTTGAAAGGTTGGCTCGCTGAATTTGCGAAACGCCGCGCTTACGCCCATGAAAAGCTGAACAGCATTCCTGGCATCACCTGCGTCAATGCGAAGGGCGCGTTTTATTTATTTCCAAACATTTCCAAGACCGGGCTTAAGTCGATGGACTTTTGCGCGAAACTTTTGGAGGAGGAAAAAGTCGCGGCAGTCCCAGGAATCGCGTTCGGCGCGGACGATTACATCCGCATCAGCTACGCGACGAGCATGGCCAATCTGCAAAAGGGCTGCGAGAGGATTGATAAGTTTGTGCGCAGTCTGGGGAAGTGAGAGGAGAGCCAACGCAAAAGCGCGAAGGCGCAGAGGATCACCGTCCGCCGCCTTCGATCTCTCCTTTCGTGTTCTATTTTCTTTGCGTCTCCAAGTCGTTGCGCCTTTGCGTTAATTTGCTTGCTCGGCTTAATCTCGACAAAGCGCGCGCTTCCATCCAAACATTTCCGGCATGAACTCCATCTCTCGCCGCAGTTTTCTCAAGCATAGCTCGTTGGCCGCCGCCGGAATTACTTTGTCGGCCCAATCGTGGTCGCAAGTCACGGGTGCAAACAGCGAAATTCGCCTCGCCGTGATTGGATTGCACGGTCGCGGCGAAGCCCACATGGAAGGATTTTCCAATTTGCCCGGCGTGCGAATCACGGCGTTGTGCGACGTGGACCGCAATGTCCTCGATGGCGCGCTGGGAAAATTGAAAAAGAACGGCGCGGAGCTCGAAGGTTTTACGGACATTCGCAAACTGCTTGAGAGCAAAAATGTGGACGCCATTTCTATCGCGATGCCGAACCATTGGCACTCACTCGCTGCGATCTGGGGAATTCAGGCGGGCAAGGATGTCTATGTTGAGAAACCGATTTCCCACAATGTTTCCGAGGGACGCCGAACCGTCGAAGCCGCGCGCAAATACAAAAAGATTGTGCAAACCGGCGCGCAAGCGCGATCGAGCGTCGCCGTCCAGGAAGCAGTCGCGTGGGTGAAGGCCGGCAACCTCGGGAAAATAAAAATCGCGCGCGGTCTTTGCTACAAGCCGCGTCCGAGCATCGGCAAAGTCACGGAGCCAACGCCGATTCCCGCGTCGATCGATTACGATCTTTGGTGCGGTCCCGCGCCGATGGAACCTCTCCATCGCCGGAATCTCCATTACGATTGGCACTGGTTCTGGAACACCGGCAACGGCGACGTTGGGAACCAAGGCGTTCATCAGATGGATATTGCGCGCTGGTTTCTGGGCGAGGATGCGCTTTCGCCCCGCATATTTTCCGTCGGCGGACGGCTGGGTTATGTCGATGATGGGGAGACCCCGAACACGCTGATGATCTACCACGACTACGCCCGAGCTCCATTGATTTTCGAGGTTCGCGGGCTCCCGGCGAAAACCGGCGCAAAAGGGATGGACACCTATAAAAATTACAAAGGTTCATCCATCTGCGTGGTGATCGAATGCGAAAAGGGCGACATGGTGGTCACGAGCGATTACCGCTACGCCACTGCTTACGACAAGAACGGGAAAGAGATCAATAAATTCGAAGGCGACGGGGACCACTTCGCGAATTTTATTAAAGCCGTTCGCAGCCGGAAGGTCAGCGACCTGAACAACGACATTCTCGAAGGACACCTGTCCGCTGGCCTTTGTCACACCGGAAATA
>JBDSIW010000025.1:0-4668 GCA_039917795.1 Verrucomicrobiota bacterium
CTGAACATCGCAGTCGCGGGGCGCTACACGTTCTTTCTGCAAGCGAACGGCGGCGCGCTGCTCGTGGAGGGAAAGGAACTCATCCAGCAGGAGCCGAGCGACCGGCGCGGGGTGAAAAATTTGGAAGGCGCGACGGAACTGGCCGCAGGTTGGCGAAAGATTCAACTGACCTATTTTCACACCGGGCCTGGGCCGAAATTTTCCTTCGAAATGGAAGGTCCGCAATTCGCGCGGCAGCCGATTCCTTCGTCGATGCTTTCGATTTCCGACCAGCCCATTCCGGCCTTTGAGCCGCTCCGCGTAGATGCCGCACTCGCGGCGCGTGGACGGGAACACTTTGCCAAACTCGGCTGCGCGAAGTGCCATGACGATCTTGGAGTGCCGGCCATCTCAGCCACCGCCTTTGCCAAACTTGATCCCGCGCGCGGATGCCTGAGCGAGGCCGGATGGCACTGAGGCGCACATTGCGTGTGGCCGCGCCGTTGCCCCGCTTGGTTTCCAGATGATCGAGGAACGCGGTGATCTTTGCGGGGGAAAGATCAGCCACCGACAACCTGGAAACGTGGCCAGGGGCTCCGGCGATGAACAGGAGCAGCAACTTTAGGCTGTCCCGGTAACTCTCAATGGTATTGGGGCTATAGGCCCGCTGGTGTGGGAGGTGTTCGCCCAGAAACTTTTTCAGAGCCTGGCCAAGAGTTGCGGAGGTTTGATTTTTCACACGACACCTCCTGTCTGATGACGACGGTGCGCAGGTGGAAACAGCGAGCCGCCCGCATCGCGATGAAATCGTTTGCTGGCGGCAGTGCGCAACGGTTCGGTGAACTTCAAGTAGTGATGGGTAAAGTCTGGAGAAACATGCCCCAGGTAGCGTGCGAGTCGCGGCAGCGTGGCCTGCGGCTCGGAGCCCATGCGGTAGCCTCGTCGCAATGCTTCCACGGCAAAGCTGTGGCGGAGGTCATGAATCCGGGGAGATCGGCCATGATGGCTGAAGACATTGGCGCTCTGACAGGCGCAGACCCAATTTGAAACAAGTGTTGCGGCGCTAAGCGGCCCGGCACCGGCACCTTGGCGGCCATTCCAAAGCAATGGGGTGGAAAGTTCCATCGGGAATCCCTTGTTACGGCGTTGCCTGAGGAACCGGCGAAGTTCTTCGCGCACCGTCGATGAAAAGGGCACCAGTCTGGTTTTGTGGAATTTTGTGTTGTTGATCCGAAGGACGCGCCGGTCCAAATCCACATCCGCCAATTGGAGATGGAGCAACTCACCGCGTCGCAGCCCGCAACAGTACAACAGTGTCCACGCCAGCCGCATGGTTGGCCGGCGGAAGGAGTTCTGCCAGCCGACCTTTAACGTTTCGGTCTTGAATAATATCCGGGCAACTTCGTCTTTCGTCAGAAGGAAGGGTGCCTGATGATCGTGTTTGCGCGGAAATGTCCCTGGATGAGGGACAAAGGTAGCCGGGCGAAATCGAGCCAAATACCGGCAGAACTTGCGCACGCAAAGCATGCGATATCGACGAGTGGTTGGCGAAACGATGGTGTGAACATTCGACCACTTCTCAAACATGTTCGCGGTGAAGATGCGTCCCTTTGGAAAATCACAGGCCAGCACATGGTCGAGGGTGAGAAGAATCCATTCTTCAGAACGGAAAGCCCGGCCCAGGGCACGCTGCGTGGTCAGATAGTTGCTGATCGGTTTGGCGAGGAAACTCCGCCTCCCGCCACCATCGGATACGCTCCCCTTTGGCCGACGCGACGCTTTGGAAACCGGCTGTGGGATCGGAGCCGGATTGGCATCAACGGATGTGACACCGCCCTGCGGGACCGGCAATGCAACGCGGCGGAGGTCTTCGACATTTAGCCGAAGATATGTCGATGTTGAATTTGGATCACGATGACCCAGGAGATCGCTGATGCTTTTTAGCGCTGTTCCCTGGCGAAGAAGGCGCAACGCAAAGGCATGACGCAAACCATGAAAGCTCGTGGTCTCGATCTTTGCTCCAGTGGAACGAACGGCCCGCGCCAGCGCACAAGCGACTCCCGGAGGCGCAAGGGGGCCGGCGGGGGCGCGCTGACGCAGAAACAAATGACGCGTCTCCGAGGTTTGACGCCCCTTCCGTAAGTACTCCACCAATGCTCTGCCGATCGACGTAGTGATCGGAAGCGTCAAGATCTGCCGCGTCTTCGTTTGAAAAATCTGCAGCGTGCGTTTTCTCCAATCGATGCTATCAAGCGTCAACCCCGCAACTTCGGATCTCCGCAGACCATAGGTCGCTGCCAGAAGCAAAATCATGAAATCGCGCGAACCCAGAGGGTTCGAGCGATCCATCCGTTTCAGCAACTTCTGAAGTTCCAACCAGGGCAAAGGATGTGGCAACAGCTCCTCCCGGTAGACCCGAACGGAATCGATTTGAGTGTGCAATGGCCGTCTCATGACGCCCTTCATGTATTGGAAACGGAGAAACCCTCGGATAATGCCCGCCACCCCTTTCATGCTTCTTCGCGAACATCGCTGTGACGCACGGCACAGAAATCGATGGACTTTCTCCAGCTTCAGCTTCCGTAATGTCGCCATTCCTCGATCAACACCAATGAACGCAAGAAATCGGCTCAGATATTTTTCATGGCCCTCAATCGTGCTGTCCGCCAGACCCCGATCCTTTTTCAAATGTTCGCTAAATCTCTTGAGGGTGTTTTCAGAAAGTGTTCGACGATGGCGACAACGCTCATGCTTTAGCCAGCCACGCGCTGTCAGGTAATCCTCCAATCGCAAAATCCCGGGCCATCCAACGGGGATTACGCGCATGGAATATCTGGCGTGCCTGAACGAAATCATCTTCAGCAAAGTCACGACAAGTTCGCTTGCCCAGTCGGAGAAATCGGGGCGCGAGATCTCGTAAGACATGCAAATGCATTCGGATCGTGCTGTGCGACGACTTGCGACCCATAGACCACTCAACGAAGTCATCAATGATGGGGCCGAAAATGGGCACTTGCCGATACCTTCGATAGCTGCGGGGCTTGACCATGCGGGCAGGTTCGCTCGGAGCCAAACCTTTCGTGTTTTGCAAAAACGATCTAAACACCGCGATGCCGCGCGAAAAAGACGGAGACCGAAGGCGGCAGAAGTGCTGGACTTCATCCAGGTCGTTCACGGTGAGGTTGAGCAGGTCGGCCTTCTGCCGCCATCGAAATCGCGGACGCAGTCGCCGCAGATGGTCACAATATCTGCGAACTTTGAACGCTGCCATTCCCCGCCGGCAGCACCAGGCGGCAAAGTCGTCTATGACGACATTGAGGAATACGATGAAACGACCCGATTGCTTGCAATGAGTCCGATTGAGGTAGGATTTATTTTTCATAACCGGGGACAATTTTATCCCCGGCTGTCATTCCCATAAATGTTAAGTTCCCCAGCGCCGAAACACTGGGGAACTGGGAAAACCTGCTTCAAGTCAACATTACTGCGAACTCAACATAACCCCACTTATGTGGAGCTCCACATAAATCGGGAATCCCACCCATAGCTCGTTGCGTTCGCTTGGGTATTTTTACTAGCTCGGGATAATGCCGAGCATCGAGAGGCGATTGTTCCAAAATGGAATGAATCGCCTCTTTTTTCTCTCTTTACTCGGCATTATCTGTGCCTCATTCCAGTCCCAAACCTCAAACGCCACTGCCCCGGGAAAGGAACGCTCGAAAATAGGCACTTGTTCGAGCAGTGCCAATCTCTCGCAACGACAAAATAAAAAGAACGAGACATATATTCGCGAGGCTTTGCTGGCGAGCAATTACCCGCAAACAGATCCTCTGTAGCATTTCAAGCGCCGAAAATCCCCACTTGAGCGCGTCGGACACCTCTGCAACCATAGCACCCTGCGATGAGCGAAACCGATAACCAGTTCTCAATTTACCCGCGACCCATGAAGCGGCGGAACGATAAGCGATTTCTGATCGGCAAGGCCTTGCCCAGTGTCAGACGGGAAGAGATAATGCGACGCGCTTTTCTCACGATATTGTTGCTGGCAGCCGTCTGCGCCCGGGCAGCCGAGCCTCAACCGCAACCGATACTGGTGGTTAACCCCGAAGCGTTCGAGACGCTGCTGCACCCCAACTGTTCCCATTGCAAAATCGAGAATCTACGCCGCAAAGAGGAGCTGCGTAGCGATGATCGCGTGCTTTGCTGGCTGCAAGTCGAGGCCGACGGTTACATCAATGACGGTGCCATTCCAATCCGCTTCTTCCTGAACAAGTATCGCGTGCTCAGCGACGGCTGGGGCGTCTTCGCGCAGGATGTGGATGCAGGTTTTGCGCGCGGATTCGTCCCGGACGGCCAGCCTTTCAAGTTCCACGGCTGGCGCAATGGCGTCATGGTGATGAAGAGCAAGGACGGCACGCTTTACTCATGCCTGACGGGGATTGCCTTTGATGGCCCCAGAAAAGGAACCCGCCTGCAACCCGAGCCGACGCTCTTGAGTGATTGGGGTTTCTGGCAAAAGCGTTTTCCTGCCGCTGTTGCCTATAACATGTATGCCAAATACCAACCGGTCGAATTGCCCAGCGCTCCCAACGATGATTCGATCAAGAGCCGCGGCCCAGCCGACCCGCGCCTGCCTACCGATACGATGGTCTTGGGCGTTTGGGACGGAACACGAGCGCGAGCGTATCC
>JBDSIW010000026.1:0-6408 GCA_039917795.1 Verrucomicrobiota bacterium
GCTGACATTCTAGGCAAGGCTTTGAAAGTTTTTGTCAGGGCGTCCAGCAATTTCCTCGAGGGATACGGCTTGCAGAAAAAGTTCACGTTCTCCACGAGTTTTACTCCGTCGTTCTCGACGATGGTGGCGCTGAAACCGGACGTGTAAAAAACTTTCAGCCAAGGCTTTTCCATCCGTAGTTTTTTCGCGAGTTCCACGCCAGTCGTTTGATAGGGAATGCAGATATCCGTGAACAATAAATCAATTCGAAGGAAATGCTCCCTCCAAACTGCCCGCGCATGGCCTTCGCTCGCCGCTTCAAAAACCTGATAGCCTTCAGCCGTGAGAAGCCCGCCCAAAAAGGCGCGAAGATGCGCATCATCCTCGACGACAAGGATTCCTTTCTTCAACCCATTCCGGTTGAATCCTGCTTCCCCCGAGAGGAAAAATTTCGTGACCGAGGCCATCCTGGCCCGGTTTTGATAAAATGAAGTATTGCGCATATCGATGATTCCGTTCCTAACCGTCCGCGCGTCCAAGCAAAGTTTATGCCCTCGCCTGTTTACCGGCGGCTCAGCGCGATTCAAAAATCTTTATGTCTCGTTTTCTTCTCGAATTGCCCATTCTACGAACACCGGTTGGATTTCATGAAACAAGGGCCAGGGGATGATGGTGAATCAAACCGCCTTGGGTAAGAATGAAAGAAGTTGGTTTTCGGTTTCTTGCAGATTAGCGTGCTCGCGACAATGAAAACTTTCGCGGAGATGAATTTCCCGGGCCGCCTGATCGCGGTGGAAGGCCTGGATGGTTCGGGGAAATCAACCCAGATTTACCTCCTGAAACGCTGGTTGGAATTGCAGGGACTCAAAGTTTTCTTCAGCGAATGGAATTCGTCCGAACTGGTGAAGGCCGCCACCAGCAAGGGCAAAAAGCGCGAACTCCTTTCGCCCACGACTTTCAGCTTGATTCACGCCACCGATTTCGCGGATCGCTACGAACGCCAACTCGTCCCCTTGCTGCGCGCCGGTTACATCGTGCTGTGTGACCGCTATATTTTCACGGCGTTTGCGCGCGACACCGTGCGCGGTTGCCCGCCCGAGTGGGTGCGCGGCATCTACAACTTCGCGGCGTTGCCCGACTTGACTTTTTTTTTCAAAGCAAACCTGGAAGTATCATTGCAGCGCATTTTGGACGGCAGACCGCAATTAAAATATTTTGAGGCCGGCATGGACTTGCGGCTCTCAGCGGATCCCTACGAAAGCTTCCGTATTTTTCAGGGGAGAATTTTGGAACAATACCTCGGCATGAGCACTGAATTTAAATTTATGGTTATCGATGCGAACCAACCGGTCGAATCGCAGCAATCCATTGTGCGCGATCTCGTCGGGGCGAAGATCGAGTTGGTGCGGTTTCGGGCGCATACCCCCCTCGCCGCATGAAACGAACCTCTCCTCCCCGCCGCCCAAAAAATGGTCCTCGCATTGCGTCGCCGCGTTCCAAGCCACGACGGTTTTATGGTCACGGGATTCCTGGAGTCGATCTCGAAAAAATCGCCGGCAAATTAATCGTCGTGGAAGGCGCAGACGGCTCGGGACGCTCCACGCAAATCGCCCGGCTGGTTGAATGGCTCGAAGGGCGTGGTCACGCCACTGTGCAGGTCGGATTGTCACGTTCCACCCTCGTGAGCGAAGAGCTGGCCCAGGCAAAGAACGGGAATATTTTGAGCCACACCACGCTGAGTTTGTTTTACGCAACCGATTTTGCGGACCAGCTGGAAAACATTATTCTGCCGGCGCTGAAATCAGGCTTTATGGTGCTGGCGGACCGCTACATTTACACCTTGATGGTTCGAGATCTGGTTCGCGGCATCGATGAAAGCTGGTTGAAAAACCTCTACGGAATGGCGCTCGTGCCGGATGCCGTGTTTTATCTCAACGTTTCGCCGGAGCAACTCGTGCAGCGTAATTTTTCCAAGACGCATTCCCTTGATTTCTGGGAAAGCGGCATGGACTTGGGCCTTTCGCGCGACATGTTCGACAGCTTTCTGCAATATCAGTCGCTCGTCGCGAAGCAATTTCTACGACTGCAATCCACCTACGGTTTTTCGATCGTGGATGCGCAACGTTCGGTGGACCAAATCACCCTCGAACTGCGCAAGAAAATATCCGCGGTGATGGCCGGAAAATGACTTGGACATGGAAAACAAACCTTGGACCGCAGCGTTCGGTGGCTGTCATCGTCGGCGTTCTGCGCCAATTTTTTCAGCGATGAAATTGAACTGCCTAAATGCCAGAAACCAACAAATCTGAATATTTCGTGGGAGTCGATTTCGGGGGGACGAAAATCCTGGCCGGGATATTTGACTCGGCCTTGAATTGCCTGGGCCGGACCAAAATCAGCACCAAATCGGAACGCGGCAAGGATGAAGTCATCGAACGCATCGCGCGTTGCGTCCAGGATGCGGTGGATGAATGCGATTTGAACATGAAGCAGATTCGCGGGATCGGCCTTGGAGCACCGGGCGCGGTGAATCCGCAGGCGGGTGAAGTGATTTTTGCTCCCAACCTGAAATGGGAGGATGTCCCCCTGAAAAAGGAACTGGAAAAGCATTTGGGCGTCCCGGTTTTTTTGGAGAATGACGGCAATATTTGCACGCTGGGCGTTCATGAAACCGAGTTGAAAGGCAAACCGCGCAATGTGGTCGGGGTTTTTATCGGGACGGGAATTGGCGGCGGCTTGATCCTCGAGGGAAATTTATATTCCGGCTTCAATCGAACCGCTGGTGAAATAGGGCACATGGTGATCGAGGTCGGCGGACCCAAATGCGGCTGCGGCAATCGCGGATGCTTCGAGGCGCTGGCGAGCCGGACCGCCATCTTTCGGACCATTCAGTCCGCAGTGAAGGATGGGCAAAAAACGATTCTGACCGAAATGCTGGGCGACGATTTGAAGGATTTGCGCAGCGGCGATTTGCGCAAGGCGATCCGCAAAGGGGACAAGTTTACCGAGAAAGTGATCGAAGATGCCGCAGAATACACCGGTATCGCCGTGGCCAACCTGATCAATATTTTTAACCCGGAAGTTGTCGTGCTCGGAGGCGGAGTGATCGATGCGCTGGAAGACGAGATGATGGCGATTATCGTGGAGACTGCGATGGATTACGCGATGAGTGGTACGACCAAGGGAATCGAGATCATTGCCACGAAAGTCGGCGATGACGCCGGGATTGTAGGCGGCGCAGTTTTGGCACGGAAAGAAACGAAGTAATGCGACGAGGGAGGATAGAAGATGGACGATAGCCAGGACCCATCCGCAATCTTCGATCCTCCATCCTCTCTTCTCGTCCGCCGGGCGGTCATCGATATTGGAACCAATTCCGTTAAACTTCTTGTAGCCGATGTAAGCTCGGGCGAGGTCACTCCCATTGTCGAAGAAAGCAAGCAGACGCGTCTCGGCCGCGGCTTTTACGCCACGCATTTACTCCAGGCGGAGCCGATTGCCAACACGGCGGAAGCGGTCAGAAAATTTGTCGCGCAGGCCACCGCATCCGGTGCATCTCAATTCCGGGTGATCGCAACGAGCGCGGCGCGCGATGCTTTGAATGCGGCTGATCTGCTCGATGCCGTCCGGGCCCGATCCGGCTTGCCCGTGGAAATCGTTTCTGGCGAACAAGAGGCTGATTGGGTTTTTCGCGGCGTGGCGGGCGATCGGAGATTCACGGGGCTGCGCCTGTTGATTCTCGATGTGGGAGGCGGCAGCACCGAATTTATTTTAGGCACCGAAAATCAGCAGGATTTTCGAAACAGCTTTCCGATCGGCACCGTGCGTCTGCTCGAGCAATTCCAACCGGGCGATCCGCCGGGTTCCGCAGCCCTGGAACGGTGCCGCAGTTGGCTGAAAGATTTTCTGGAGACGCGAATCTCGCCTGAACTCAAACTGCGAATCAAAAGCTCCGGGCAACCCGTGCAATTGGTCGGAACCGGGGGCACAACGACAATCCTGGCGCGGATGGAGCACCATCTCCCGGGATTTGACCGTCAACAGATCGAGGGGGCCCGCCTTTCGCTGGCGCAGTTGCGGGAGCACGTCGAGCGACACTGGAGTCTAACCATCGAAGATCGCAGAAAAATTGTCGGGTTACCGCCGAAACGCGCCGACGTGGTTCTGATGGGGTTGGCCATCTACGAAGCCGTAATGCAGGCGTTTGATTTCGATGATCTTCAGATCAGCACGCGCGGACTTCGCTACGCAGCCGTGGCGGAAATGGCGGCAGGTTAATCACATTGCATTCCGAATTCGCATGGCCGAACTTCTCCACAAATTATTATGAAATATTTCTTACCCCACTGGAGCTTCGGCGTCGCCCTTGCGCTCCTTGCTTCCACTTCGATTCTAAGAGCGCAAATGCCGGGTGGCGGATCAGGCCCGATGAACGCCGCGATGCTTAAGATGTTTGGGAAAAATACGAACTTCACCGCAAAAGCCGATGTGCGGATGCTCGACAATTCCCAAAAGGAAACCATGAGCATGAGTTTCGCGATGGCCTTGGCGGAAGGAAAAATGCGCGCAGAGCTGGATATGTCTCAAATTAAAAACGCCATGATGACTCCGCAATTGATCGCCCAAATGAAACAAATGGGTGCGGACCGCACGGTTTACATCGTTCGCCCCGACCTGAAGGCCAATTACGTGATTTACCCGGCGCTCAAAGCGTATGCCCTGGTGCCATTGAGCAACGCCGACAAGCAAGCATTGGGCAAGGAGCCCAAAATTCAAAAGACCCCGCTCGGCAAGGAAACAATTGATGGCCATCCCTGCGTGAAAAACAAAGTCGTGGTGACGGATGACAAAGGACAGGTCCAGGAGGCCACGGTTTGGAACGCGACGGATTTGAAGGATTTCGCGATCCAGATGCAGATAAAGGAAAGCAGCGCGAACACGATCATGAAGTTTAAAGAAGTGCAATTGGTCAAGCCGAACGCCAAGGAGTTCGAGCCGCCCGCTGGATTCACCAAATACCAAACCATCGAGGAAATCCAGCAACTGATGATGCAAAAGATGATGAAAGCCCCCGCCAAATGAGAAAAGCGGGCATCTTTCGATGCCCGCTCCACCCCAACAACCAACCAACTTTCGCCGGAAACGGATTGGCCGGAAAAACCAAAACCGGCCCATCACTCGGCGAATACCACTACCTATTCTCTGACGCCTGTTTGGTGGAACTGTTCAAAGTTTTTTCCTCCATAATTTTGCCTCGCGGAGAATCCCTTTGTGGGCGAGCCTTTCCTTAAATGCGAATTGTAAATTTGAACCCCGATACCGGCATTGGGGCGAGTGCCTGGTTCATTGATATTGAGGGGCATCGTATACTGCTGGACGCCGGCACTCATCCAAAACGAGAAGGCCGCTCCAGCCTGCCGCTCTATTCGGCCATTGCCAATGAGCAGTTGGACGCCATCGCCCTATCCCATTGTCATCATGATCATGTCGGCTCGTTGCCGGTGGCGTTGCGTCACTTTCCAAAGGCGCATGTTTTGATGACGGAACTCAGCTATTTCATCGTCGAACGCGTGCTTCACAATTCGGTCAACGTCATGACCCGGCAGCGCGATGAAATGGGCATTCAGGAATATCCCCTCTACACCCACGACGAAGTGGACGACATCGCGGAACGGTTTCAATCGTTCAAATACAATCGCGAGATTGAGTGGGCGTCCTACGAAAACACGCGCCGCGGATTCCTTTCCCCGAAGATGGAATTCCGGGATGCGGGACACGCCTTAGGTTCAGCCGGGGTTTTGATTCGTGGCGACAAGCAATCGGTTTTTTACACGGGGGATGTCTGTTTTCACGACCAGACTCTTCTGCGCGGCGCCCAGTTCGAGGATGTGAAAGCTGACGTCTTGATCATGGAGACCACGCGCGGCAATCGTGAAGTCCCCGCGGATTTCACGCGCGCCGCCGAAGCGGAACGTCTTGGCCAAGCCATCCAACGCGTGCTTGAACGCAAAGGCTCCGTCCTGATCCCTACCTTCGCTCTTGGCCGCACCCAGGAAATCCTTGCGCAACTCGCCTTGATGATGGTCGAGGGGAAACTCAAGAGCCAACCGATCTTCATCGGCGGACTCGGACGCGTTTTCACCGAGATTTACGATCTCGAATCGCACCGCGTCAATCGCCAGCACAAAAACCTGAAATTGACGCAAGCACTGAACCTCGTCGTGCCGGAACGAAATCAATCGGCGCAAATGCGGCTCACGGGCGGAAAATTATTTGTCATCACGGCTGGAATGATGACCGAACAAACTCCCGCGCATGAACTGGCGTTGCGTATGGTCGAGGATGAAAAACAGGCAATCTTTTTCGTGGGCTACGCGGACCCGAGCACGCCGGGCGGACGACTCAAAGCGGCCAAGCAAGGGCAGAAAT
>JBDSIW010000027.1:0-5588 GCA_039917795.1 Verrucomicrobiota bacterium
AGAGATGAAGCTGCAAACAAAAGACATCAGCTCTTGTTGAATGGTTTTGTGATGATTGGGGTGCTCTGCGCCATTGGAGGATTTCTAATTTCGAATTTTTTTGGTCCAACTAATCTGCCGCCCTTCCTGAAAATTATTTCCATCGTCATCGTATTGCTTTTCATTGCGTTGATTTGGAAGTTCGGTGTTCGAAGATTAGATGACTTAGATCGCGCTCAAAGAAATTATCAACGTGGAGCTGAGGGCGAAAGTACCGTCGGTTCCCTCCTCGCCAAATTCCCAGATGACTTTCGCGTAATCAATGATTTAACGACGCCATTCGGCAACTTGGATCATATCGTAATTGGTCCAACAGGTGTATTCGTACTGGACACGAAGAACTGGAGAGGCGTGGTTTCCAGCGACGGAAAAGGGGAGTTATTACACAATGGGAAAGCGACCAGTAAACCAATTATTCGCCAATTCACCGGACGAATAATGGGCGTCCGTGACAAGGTGAGAATCCTGGTTCCCGCCTTCGATCCTTTTTATCATGGCGTCTTCGTTTTCCCTGCCGCACGAGTCGAAGCCAAATGGGGCACAACGCGCACAGTGAATTGCATCACGACTGAGCAACTCCATCATTATATTGTGGAAAAAGACTTCGGGAAGCGCTTACAAAAAGAGGAAGTTGATCACATTGCCCAAGCGTTTCTCGGGCTCGCCCACATGGATAGAGGTTTTAATGACGATTCCGCGCTAGGATTCGGCCCACGCCAACGGGTCGCCACTCCAATCTAAGAGCGTACTTTTTCTGCGTCGATCCCATCAAACAGACCTTCCAGATTATTGAGTGACACATCTTTTTTCGGCGCTGGACTAAGCAGTTGTTTCAAGTAATCGATCGCGTCGGGAATTGATTTAACCGATCGCGGCAACGTGGCGCCGCAGGCATTGGCATGACCGCCGCCCTGGAGTTTTGCGGCTACCGGCAGCGCCTCGTCATTTTTGCTCCGGAAACTTGCCACGACCGCGCCGTTGGCCTTGCGAAACAAAGTCATCAACACCGGGTACGGCGTCGCTTTTTGTTCCAGCATTTGATGCACAATTAGATTTGTGTTGCCGACGACCGTGTCCACATAGCCAAGCGCGGGAGTGATTTCACGCACGTTGTTTTTGCTCCACGCCAGGCCAAGAGGATCCTCAATTCGCCGTTTCACCGCCATGACTTCGAGCAGTGGGTGGTCGAGCAAGCTTTCCAGTTTGCCCGCAATCAGCGCGTGCAGATTCCAAAACTGGTAAGTCTTCACAAGGTTGGCGTAATCATTGGCCACAACAAAATCTTCCTCATCTTCGAGGAATAAATCCGCCACGTTGCTCAAATGAACCAGCCGCTCCAATTCCGCCGAGCCAAGGCCGTTCTGCGCGCACAATTCGTAGCACAGGAGGCTCGCGGACTTCGTGGAGTCGTGAATCAAACGCGCCTGTTTGGGAATCGCTTCAGTGGCATGATGGTCCACGACCAGCCAGTTGGCCCGGTCCACGCGCGCGTCGAAAGTGAAATCGCAAACCCACGCCGCCTTCTCGCGGAACTCGCGCACTTTCCAGCTATTGTAATGATGCGCCTCCAGTCGCGGCTCAAAGCCAAAAAGCTTTCGGGCCAGGCGTTGCAGCAGGATTCCCGAGATGAATCCATCGAGATCACTTTCGTGTGTAAAAATTATTTCCGGCCTTGGCAACTCATCCATGCGAAACGCTAGAACAGGAGGGATTAGGTTTCCAGCAGGGATTTTATTCCTTTTGCTTTGCAATCCCGGTTTCGCCACGAAATATTTTTCGCGATGAATTTATTTAACCTCGAGAATGAAATAGCCGTCGTCATTGGCGCAACGGGCGTGCTGGGCGGCGCTCTGGCTGATGGCCTCGCCGGCGCCGGTGCGCGCGTCGCTGTCCTGGGACGAAATCGCGAACGCGGCGAGCTGCGCGTCCGTCAAATCCGCGAGGCTGGAGGGCAGGCGGAGTTTTTTGCAGCGGACGCCATTTCCCGCGAAAGCCTGCAAAAAGCGCACGTGCAGATTGAAAAAACTTTCGGGCCGATCACCCTTCTCATCAACGCTGCGGGCGGGAATGATCCGAAGGTCACGATCACCGGCGCCCAAAAGTTCGAGAGCATTGACCTCGAGGATTGGCGCGCCAATTTCGATTTGAATCTTGTCGGCGGAGTCCTGTTGCCCTGCCAGGAATTTGGCCCCGGCATGGTGGCGCGCGGCAAGGGAAGTATTATCAATATCGCCAGCGTCTCGGCGCACACTCCGCTCTCCCGTATCGTTGCTTACTCTGCGTCAAAGGCAGCCGTGTTGAGTCTCACCCAATTTTTGGCGCGCGAATGGGCGACGAAAAATGTGCGCGTCAATTCGATCACGCCCGGGTTTTTTCCCGCGGAGCAGAATCGCAAATTGCTTTTTAACGACGATGGAACTCCAACCGCGCGCGCGGCATCGATCCTTGGCCATACGCCGATGAATCGGTTTGGCAGTGCGGAAGAACTCGTCGGCGCGGCGATTTTTTTGGCGAGTGCAAAAGCGAGCGGATTTGTCACGGGAACGGATGTTCGCGTGGATGGTGGATTTTTGAGCCAAACGATTTAAATTTGGAACTCAGTAAATCAGGAAAACTCGATGTTAAGCGATAAACATTTAACCGAAAAAATTATTAGTTTCGCGATCGCGGTTCATTGTCAGCTCGGATCGGGTTTTCTCGAGTCGATTTATGAAGAGGCTCTGGCCATAGAAAAGCAATCCGGACTGAACACCTGTTGCTTTCAGGTCAGAACACTCACTATAAAGCGAGTTGGCCGAGAAGACGCAAATCGAGAAATTTTGTTATCCTGATTTCCTGAGTTCCAAATTATGAATCCTGTATCTCCCGAAAAGGTTTCTGAAATTGTCGCGTCGGCTTGTCCGGCCAAGGATTATCGTGACAAAAAGATTTTGCTGGTCGTGCCGGATGGGACGCGCACCGCGCCAATTGGTTTGCTGTTTCAAACGCTGTTCGACCAAATCGGCGAAGTGACGAAAAACCTGGATGTCCTCATCGCTCTCGGCACGCATCAAGCCATGAGCGAAGCCGCAATTCGGGAGCGATTGGAAATTTCCGAAGACGATCGGCGGGAAAAATATCGAAAAGTTCGTTTCTTCAATCATGAGTGGGACAATCCCGATGCGCTCCGGAAAATCGGGACGATTTCCGCAGTGGAAATCAGCAAGCTCTCGGGCGGCCTTTTCTCCATGGATGTTCCGGTCGAGATCAACAAGCTGGTTTTTGATTACGACCAGATCATCATTGTCGGACCCGTTTTCCCGCATGAAGTGGTTGGTTTTTCCGGTGGAAATAAATATCTGTTTCCTGGAATTGGCGGCCCGGAAATTTTGAATTTTTTCCACTGGCTGGGAGCGGTCGTGACCAACCCGATGATTATCGGCAACAAATGGACGCCGGTTCGTGCCGTCGTGGACAAAGCGGGTTCGATGGTCAGCGTCCCAAAACTTTGTTTCGCGCTGGTTGTGGAAGGCAAGGAACTCGCCGGGGTATTTGCCGGTTCACCGGAATCCGCCTGGGATGCCGCGAGCGAACTTTCCCGTCAACGCCACATCACTTATAAAGACCATCCGTTCCACACGATTTTGTCCTGCGCTCCAAAAATGTACGACGAAATTTGGACGGCGGGAAAGTGCATGTATAAACTTGAACCCGTGCTCGCTGATGGCGGCGAACTGATTATTTTTGCCCCTCATGTGTCGCAGATTTGCGTGGCGCACGGCAGAGTCCTGGACGAAATCGGCTACCATTGCCGCGATTATTTTTTGAAGCAATGGGACAAGTTCAAAAAGTTTCCCTGGGGTGTGATCGCGCACTCGGCGCATGTTCGTGGGCTAGGCACCTACGAGAAAGGCGTCGAGACATGCCGGGCCCAAGTCACACTTGCGACCCAAATCCCGGAATCTGTCTGCAGGAAAATCAACCTCGGCTATCGCGACCCGGCCAGCATCAACCTCGAGGAATATGCCGATCGCGAGGACGAGGGCGTCCTGCTCGTCCGCAAGGCGGGCGAGATGCTTTTTCACCTGAAGAAACCTCCGCAATGGGCTGGAGGCGGCCGCTGAACTGCGACCTGCGTCCCGCTGCACATTTCAAAAAACTATGAATCTGGCTGCCTACAGAAAAGAATATGCGCTCGGGGGATTGCGTCGCGCCGATTTGGCGGATGATCCGATCGCGCAATTCGAAAAATGGTTTCAACAGGCCGTCACAGCGGAAATTCCCGAGCCCACGGCCATGGCGCTGGCCACAGTCGATGCGTTGGGCCAGCCGTCGCTCCGGACGGTTTTGCTGAAGGCGGTTGATCAGCGCGGCTTTGTTTTTTGCACGAGTTACGAGAGCCGGAAAGCGCGTGACCTCGCGGAAAATTCTCGCGCAGCGATTTCATTTCTTTGGAAGGAAATGGAGCGACAGGTCTGCGTGACGGGAATCGTTTCGAAAGTGTCTTCCGCGGAATCCGACATTTATTTTGACGCGAGACCACCCGGCAGCCAGTTGGGCGCACTGGCTTCGCAGCAATCCTCGGTGGTGACGAGCCGTGAAGTCCTGGAGAAAAAGTTCCAGGAACTGGAGGCTCATTTCTCAGGTCGGAAAATTCCACGTCCGTCGAACTGGGGCGGATACGTCGTCGCGCCGGCCACAGTCCAATTCTGGCAGGGTGGCGTGAATCGGTTGCACGACCGTTTCTGTTACAGGAAAAACGCGGACGGCTCCTGGCTCATCGAGCGACTGTCGCCGTAAAGCGGTCCCGGCTTCGCTTCACGTTAATCTTCGCGGAAAATGTTTCCGACAATTTCGCGGAGGTCACGACTTGGAATTTTTCCCCCGCTCCAACCACTTTTCCCGCTTTCAAGAGCAGCACGTGCGAAAAGACGGGCATGATTTCCTCGATGTGATGAGTCACCAGCACCAGCGCGGGCGATCCGCGCTTTGAACCGAGTCGCTGTAGAAATTGCAAAAGATTTTCCCGGGCCACCGGGTCGAGCCCGGCGCAAGGCTCGTCGAGAACCAGCAATCGCGGGTTGGCCATCAGAGCGCGGCCGATCAGCACGCGCTGCCGTTCGCCTTGCGAAAGAACCTGCCACGGGCGGTCGGCGAGGTATTCACACTCGACCTGTTCGAGGATGCGGCGGGCGCGCTGGCGGTCGCCGCGAATTCCGTTGCCCCAATAATCGATCACCGCATTTTTTCCGCTCAATACGGTGAGGAGCGCCGGTTCAGTTTCTCCCATCATCTGGCGGATCGAGGAACTCACCAGCCCGATTTGTTTCCTCAATTCGCGCCAATCTACCTGGCCAAATTTTTTTCCGAGAAATTCAATTTCTCCAGTGGTGGCGCTGAGGTAACCGGTCAAGGCGCTCAGCAATGACGTCTTTCCCGAGCCATTGGCACCGAGCATCGCCCAATGTTCGCGGCGTTCGATGCGCCAGGAAATGTCGTCGAGGATGACCGTCTTTCCACGATGGATCGATAACCGGGAAATTTCTAAAACGGTTTGCCTCACGCTTAGC
>JBDSIW010000028.1:0-3105 GCA_039917795.1 Verrucomicrobiota bacterium
GCGCTGTGACATTGATAACAGGCTCCGGAAAGCAGGGGTTTGATTTCCGTGGTGTAATCCACATTCTCCGCAGCAAACAAAGTCCCCGACGAAACCAATAAAAGTAAAATTGCGGCTCGTAAAATCATGAAAATGCGACGGATAACATGTAATCGTGAAGCCGCTTTGGTTCAAGGGATTTCCTCGAAAACACCCTTTGCAGAATCGCCCGACCCGCTAGATTCGGGAGATGCAAGTCTCCGAAACGATTCAGTGTCCCTTTTGCGGCCAGAGTTTTGATCTAGTCATCGACACCAGTGTCGAGTCGCAGCAGTTCACCACCGATTGCGAGGTCTGCTGCCGTCCCTTTGAAGCATTTGCGGAATGCGAACCGGGAGAAATTTTATCGCTCACCGTGAACGGAAACTAAAAGATGCTTTGCGCATTCGCATTTCGATATGGCTAACTGTCGTTTGAAATTGAAATTATGAACCCAACAAATGTTCTCTGGATTTACATCGCGTTCCTCGTGGCCGGCGGGCTCATGGGCTTTATCAAAGCCAAAAGCAAAATGTCTCTCATCATGTCGCTCGCCTTCGCCATCCCGCTCGCCCTCTGCGCGATGGGCAAATTGCGAGTGCAGCATCTCCCGGAGATTCTAATCGGATTTCTTCTCCTGTTTTT
This sequence comes from Verrucomicrobiota bacterium, assembly GCA_039917795.1. Taxonomy (GTDB): domain Bacteria; phylum Verrucomicrobiota; class Verrucomicrobiia; order Limisphaerales; family CANJXF01; genus CANJXF01. The sequence goes on from JBDSIW010000028.1 coordinate 664, forward strand.
CGGAATGCGTTTCATGAAATCAAAAAAATTCGTACCCAACGGTTTGATGACAATTTTGTCCATCGCCGCGCTCCTCGGTTTGATCTTCCCGAAATAAAATCCAGCGCCCACCAGTGTCTCCGCGGTGAACCCCACCTTACCCATCTGGCAAATTCATTCGCCGATCCTCGGTGCAATGGAGACCGGTCATCGCCTTGTCCTCGTCGCGCCGACCGGTTCCGGGAAAACCACGCAAGTGCCCCAAATGTTGCTCGACGGTGGAATTGCCGGTGAGAAAAAAATTGTCGTCCTGCAACCACGTCGCGTCGCCGCTCGTACCGTCGCCGCGCGCGTCGCATGGGAACGCAACGCCAAACTCGGCCACGAAGTCGGCTATCAGGTTCGCTTCGATGACCAGACCAGTCTCGGCACGCGCATTTGCTTTGTGACGGAAGGGATTCTCCTGCGCTGGCTCCAGGACGACCGGACGCTCGCGGATGTCGGCGCGGTTTTGTTCGATGAATTTCACGAGCGCAATCTGCTCAGCGATGTTTCGCTCGCGCTTGTAAAGCAGATCCAACAAACGCAGCGACCCGATTTGAAAATGGTCGTAATGTCCGCCACGCTTGACGCCGAACCGGTCGCCGAATATCTAGAGGATTGTCCGATCCTCATTTCTGAGGGGCAAAGCTTTCCCGTGCAGGTCAACTACCTCGATTCGCACGACGAGCGCCCGTTCACCGAGCAAGCTGCCGACACCGTTGAACGCATCATCCATGCAGGCGAAACCGGGGACATTTTGGTTTTCATGCCCGGCATGGGGGAGATCAACGCCACGATGAACGCCTTGCGCTCCGCGAAATTGAGCGAACGCGTTGCGCTCATTCCGTTGCATGGCGAATTGCAACCTGAAGAACAGGACCTCGCTTTTTCGCCGAATCCCCTTCGCAAAATTGTCGTCGCTACCAACGTGGCCGAAACCTCCGTCACCATTGACGGAATTCGCCACGTGGTGGATAGCGGGCAGGCGCGCGTGGCGCGCTACGATTCCGAGCGCGGCATCGGCACTTTGTTCCTCGAAGAAATCAGCCGTGCTTCCGCCGACCAACGAAAAGGGCGGGCCGGACGAACCGCGCCGGGGACGTGCCATCGGCTCTGGACCGAAAGTGGCCAACTCAATCGCCCCGAGCGCAACACTCCCGAAATTCAGCGCGGCGATCTGGCGGAAATCGTTTTGCTACTGCATTCACTCGGCATTAAACGCGCCGCAACTTTCGACTGGCTGGACAAACCAGATTTGCAGGCCGTCGAACGCGCGGAGAAATTGTTGCACACGCTCGGCGCATTAAAATCATCCGCAGGGACGAATTCCACATCGTCCCAAATTTCTTCTGAACAAAAAGTTAAGGACGCGGTGGATCGCGTCCCTGCCGTGTTGTCGGACTTGACCAATATTGGCCTGCAAATGCTGCGCTTGCCGATGCATCCGCGCTATTCGCGAATGCTGGTTGAAGCGTCGAAACGGGGTTGTGTTCGCGCGGCGGCTCTTTGCGCGGCACTTGTCAGCGGACGCGATCTGCTCCAGCGCGTTCGTCGGGACGAGAAGCACATTTCCGAGGCGCGTGAGTTATTTGAGGCGAGCCAGGATTCCGATTTCTTTACCTTGATGCGCGCCTACCAGTTCGCGAGGAAAAATCATTTCAGCATCGAGACCTGCCGCCGTTACGGGATCAACGCGCAAGCAGCGAGGCAAGTGGAGCAAACTTTCGAGCAGATCGCCCGGGTGGCCAAGCAACAAAAGCTTTTTCCCGCCGAAGAAAAAGTCAATGACTCCGCGTTGCTTCACTGCATTCTTGCCGGATTTGTGGATCAACTTTGCCTGCGGCGGGACGCCGGCACGCTCGATTGCGATCTTCTGGAGGGACGGGCCGGAACTCTGGTCCGCGAAAGTGTTGTGCAAAATTCCAAATTATTGGTCGCGGCCAGCATTCGAGAAGTGCCAGGGCGCGCGGCGGAAAACCTGACGCTGCTCGGACTGGCCAGCCTGGTGAAGCGGGAATGGATTGAAGAAATGTTTCCCGAGCAACTTACGACCACGGTCGAACATCTTTTTGACCGAACGCACAAACGCGTCGCTGCCGTAAAACTGATTCGCTTTCATGATCTGGTCATCCACCACGAACATCAGCGGGACGTGGAACCGATTGCTTCCGGTCGCAGTTTGGCCGAGGCCTACCGGAAAAACTATTTTGAACTGCCTCTGCTCAATCACGACGTGAAACAATTCATCGCGCGCGTCAACCTGCTCGCTGCCGTTTCACCGGAACTCGAGTTCCCGGCGTTCGACGAAAACAAAATGGCCGCGACGCTGGCAAAGGCTTTTGAAAATCAGACACTGGTCAAAGAAGCGCAGGCGACGCCGCTCAAGGAGATTTTCACCGCACAACTCGCGCCCGAACAACT
>JBDSIW010000029.1:0-4010 GCA_039917795.1 Verrucomicrobiota bacterium
GAAATTTTTAGGAATTTGTGACGAACACTGAAATTCAAATGCCCGATGAAACCGAAGGAGTGGTGCACCCAGGAAGAGTTGAACTTCCAACCTTCTGATCCGTAGTCAGATGCTCTATCCAATTGAGCTATGGGTGCGACCGAAGCGTGCGAAACTTACAAACCGGGTCCAGCAGGCGCAAGTAATTTCACCGCTGAAAACGCTGTCGTACGCGAGAATATCCCCAAGTTACCTCAATGATTTCGTCATCACCGACGGCGAAGATTCTTTCGCCCGGCCTCGGCTGAATACTGTGCATCCCGGTGAAGCTGCCAAAGGCGGGCAACACGGCACGCTGCGGCCCAAACCAGAAGCAGGGAGCGCGAATGCCCGATCCGAATTTTTCGCGGATGGAGATCGCAGGATGAAGGTGGCCACAAAAAACGTAACTGTCCTCCCGCGATTTTGGTTCGTGGCAAAAGGAGAAAGGTGGAAAACCCCAGCCGTCCGGCACGATCTGAATTTTCCAGCAAGCCGGTGGCTCACCGGATTTCCGGTCGTGATTCCCAGGCACAAGAATGGTTTCCAGCCCTGAATTTTTTTGGCACCATGCGTCCAGCGTTTCCATCATCTCGGGCTGACGCCCGGCAGCGGCATGGAAAAAATCGCCGAGAATGATCAGCCGTTTGCTTTCGGTCTCGCGCAGAATTTTGTCGAGACGTTTCAAATCGAATGCGGTGGTGGCTTCGGGAACAGCGATGCCGGATTGGCGGAACGCGGCGGGTTTTCCGAAATGCAAATCAGCCACCAGCAAGCTTGAAGTCCGAGGCCAGAAGATTGCCTTTTCGGGCAGCAGGATGAGGCGTTCGCTCGAGCATTCCATTTCCAGGTTCACTTATTTTTTCTCCTTTGCGGCGGCGGATTCCAGATCCAGGGCCATGCGCTTGACCCGCTCGGACCATTTCTCAGAAGTGACATTTGCCTGCACGAAGGAGGCCCATAATGGAAAGGCCAGAGGCGTCAATCGGTCTATTGCGACCGTAACTATTTTCATATCTGACACGTCATCCAAGGTGCTGCCGAGGCGGCTTATTTCCAACTGGCGTTCCAAAACCTCGCGCCTCGCCTGGTTCAGTAACAAATTTTCCGGATCATACCGGGTGAAAACATCGAAGAAAAGTCCGCTGGAAGATTGCAGTTGTCGGGTGGACTTCCCGCTGCCGGGATAACCTTGGAAGATCAGCCCGGCAATTCTCGCGATCTCGCGAAACTGTCTCCGTGCCAGTTCCGCGGAGTTCAAACACGCGAGCAAATCCTCAAGCAGATTTTCCTGCGCGAAAATCTTTTTCCATTGCTCGTCCTGCAGACTGATGGGCGCGGCGGAGAGCAGGGCGAAGCCATAATCGTTGAGCGTGACGGCGATTGAGGCGGGAAAATATTTCGAGACGCGATGAGCAATGAGCGCCGCCAGTCCTTCGTGAACGAGCCGACCCGCGAAGGGGAAAATAAAATGGTGAACGCCGTCGCGCATTTGCAGGCGCTCGATAAGCAGTTCGTCGGGCTCCGGAATGCGCGACCAACGGTTTTGAATTTGGAGAATGGATTTGGCGGCGCGCATTTCCAGGCCGCTAAAACTGCCGCGTCGCGCTTCCGAAAGTTTCCGGCGAACTCCCATGGCCAGTTGCGACGAGAGCGGCATTTTTCCTCCCATCCATTGGGGAACGACCCCGGAGAATTTTTTAGCTCGACGAACGTAAGCCGTCATGTCGCGCACGCGCACCAACTCGAGAGCATGGCCCGCGAAGGTGAATTTGTCGCCCGACTTCAACCTGCCGATGAACGATTCTTCAATTGTGCCGAGCATCTGGCCGCGCACTACGCGAACCGCCATGGCGCTGTCGCTCGTAATTGTCCCGACGGACATGCGATGCAGTTTTGCGATGAAAGCGTCGGGCACAGTAAATTCTCCCCCGGAATCTTTGACGCGGGAAAATTGCGGATAGACCTGGAGCGCGTGCCCTCCGCGCGTCACGAAGTCGATGCACCATTTCCATTCCTCGCCGGTGAGGTTGCGATAAGCGTAACTGGATCGAACCTCGGCCAGCATTTCATTTTCACGAAAGCCGCTGCCGAGCGCGACAGTGACCAAATGTTGCACCAGCACGTCCAGCGGGCGTTCCAATGGAATGCGCGATTCCAGATCTCGCGCCGCGATTGCTTCGCGCACCGCGGCGAACTCGACCAGTTCCAGGGCATGGGCCGGCACGCAGACGATTCGGCTGACCGCGCCGGGTTGATGTCCGCTGCGCCCTGCGCGTTGCAACATCCGGGCGACTCCTTTGGGCGCGCCGATTTGGATAACCTGATCGACGGGTGAAAAATCCACGCCGAGATCGAGACTGGCAGTGCAAACCACGCAACGAATCGTTCCATCGCGCAGGCGTTGTTCAGCCTCTTCGCGAACTTTCCGGTCGATGGACCCGTGGTGAAGGGCAAGGTCGCCCGCCCACTCCGGCCTGGCTTCGACGAGCGCGCGGTACCAGATTTCCGTTTGCGACCGAGTGTTGGTAAAGAGCAGTGTGGATTTGGCGCGCTCCAGGTATTTCAAGACCTCGGGTAAGAGATTGAGCCCAAGGTGGCCCGCCCACGGGAATTTCTCCAGATCGGCAGGAATCAAGGTTTCGATTTCAATCTGCTTTTTCAAATCCCCGGAAATCAATTTTGCTTCACCAGCATTCTTTCCCACTAGCACGCTGAGCGCTTGCTCGAGGTTTCCGAGTGTCGCCGACAAGCCCCAAGTACGCAGGGCCGGAAACCAATTTCGCAACCGGGCAAGGCAAAGTTCCGTCTGGATTCCTCGTTTCGTGCCGAGCAAATCGTGCCATTCATCCACCACGATGCCGCGCAGCGACGCCATTTTCTCCCGCGTGCCCGGGTAGGAAAGGAGCAGCGACAAACTCTCGGGCGTGGTGATGAGCACACTTGGGAATCGTTCGCGCTGTTTTGCTCGCGTCGCGGCTGAGGTGTCGCCGGTGCGCAGCTCCACTGTCCAGGGCAAAGCAAGGTCCGTGATCGGCACGAGAATGGATTGGGCGGTGTCGTTCGCCAACGCGCGGAGCGGGGTGATCCAGAGCACGCGCAACGGGACCCACCTCGGCCAGTGCGATGGATCGGGAAATTCATTCAGCCATTCGATCAGCGGTGGAATGGAAACCGAATAAGTTTTCCCCGTGCCGGTCGGAGCGTGAATCAGCCCGCTCTGGCCCGCTAAGTAGGCCGACCAGGCCTCGCGTTGAAATTCGAACGGTTTCCATCCGCGCTGCCTGAACCATTTCAAAAATCGTTTTTCCGCAGATAAGATCCTGGAAGGTTTCGCTTTTCCTGATTGCGCATTCATCATTGGCTCGCCTCCAGATTGACCAGCGCCCGCAAATTTTCGAGCGTGTCTGCCTCCTCCGGTTTTTTATCCTGCCGCCAGCGGTTCATGCGCGGGAAGCGCACGGCCACGCCAGCCTTGTGGCGGGTCGATTTTTGAACTCCTTCGAATGCGAGTTCGAAAACCAGTTCTGGTTTCACGATGCGCACCGGCCCGAATTTCTCTTTAGAGTTGTGCCGGACAAATGAATCCACCTCTAGAATTTCGGCGTCGGTCAATCCCGAGTAAGCTTTGGCTACGGGAACCAGTTTGCCTTTCTCCCAAAGTCCAAACGTGTAATCGGTGTAAAGGTTGGCGCGGCGTCCGTGCCCGCGCTGGGCCAGGATCAAAACCGCGTCGATCACGAAAGGGTCAATCTTCCATTTCCACCAGTCGCCCCGCTGTCGCCCCACTCCGTATCCTGACAAGCGTCGCTTCAACATCAATCCTTCCACGCCACGTTGCCGCGCGCTTGCTTGCAGTTCTCCAAGCTCCGTCCAGGAGTGTGCGTGAACGATGGAAGAAAGTCGCAAGGGAGATTGGTTCACGGAAGGCAGCTTGTTTTCCGCGCTGGTTTCAAAGCCAAGGAGCAACGGAGTTTCCGACTCATCCCGAA
>JBDSIW010000030.1:0-4078 GCA_039917795.1 Verrucomicrobiota bacterium
GCCTCGTTGATATTGTCCTTGCTGGCTTTGCCTTCGCACGCCGAGCGCATCAATCACGAGGGCCGCATCCTTGGAGCGTTGCCCGTGGTGACGAATTCCATTCTCTTCAACACGACCAACGCGGATGCGGTTCTTTCCGCGATGCAGATTTTTCCAGTGACCAACGCCTGGAATGAAGACATTTCGCGCCGCCCCCTTTTACCCAACTCGGACGCCATGATTGCGCAGATCGCGTCCGATCTGATCGCTATCAATACCAATCGCCAGACATTGCGCGCTTTTTACGAAATGAATTTTGTAATCGTGCCGGATAATCAGCCCACCGTGCCGATCCATTTTTTCAATTACGCCGATGAGTCGGACCTGAATGGGGGGACGGGAACAAACGGGCTGTATCCGATTCCGGCCAACCTGCCGATTGAGACTTGGCCGCACCAGACAGGTGCGCTGACGTTGTCGCAATGGCAAACGTCCAATAACACCGGTGATCGTCACGCGATTATTGTGCAACCGGGCGTCGGTTTGATTTGGGAAACCTGGCTAACGCGGCTTCTAAACGGTGAATGGAGGGCGAGCAACGGTGCGAAGTTCGATTTGCAAAGCAACGCACTCCGTCCAGCAGGCTGGACTTCCGGCGACGCAGCAGGGTTGCCCATGTTCCCAGCGCTGCCTCGTTTTGACGAATGCGAACGCGGCGTCGTGGAACACGCATGCCGAATCGTCGTGAACAAATCCCGCTACAATAATTATATTTATCCTGCGACACATTTTGCCGCGCCGACGAATAACACGAGCGCAAATCTGCCGTCGATGGGCCAGCGGGTTCGGCTGAAATCGAGTTACGTGATCACGAACTCCTGGACGAAACAGGAAAAGGCGATTTTGGTCGCATTGAAAAAATACGAAGCGATCGTGGCGGACAACGGCGGTTTCTTTTCAATTTCCGTTTCGCCCGATGATCGCTGGCCCCTAGGCTGTTTTGATCACTTCAACACGATTAACATTACGAATTTCGAAGTCGTTCTGACGACCGGGCCGAACGAAGGCCCGCGTTCGCCCAATGCTCCGACTGTGAATGCTGGTTCAGATCAGTCGCTGCCGGTTGGGCCGACGCAGTTGCAGGGCTTCGCGAGTTTCATCGGCACACCGCCCGTGGTGCAATGGAAACTGTATTCCGGACCGGCCGCCGTGACGTTCGACAATGACGCGCAAACGAACACGACGGCAACCTTCAACGCGCCGGGAATCTACACGCTGATGCTGAGCGCAGACGACGGCGTGCATGCCGTGGCCTACGATGCGGTTGTTTTCTCGATTTCAACTCCCATCCGGGTATCGGGCTTGAGGACAGGACCCGACTTAAATTTGACCTGGACCGGTGGCACGCCACCCTTCGTGTTGGAAAAAGCGGACGTGCTTCCGGGAGTTTCGTGGAGCGGAGTCGTGACGACGAGCACGCGGAGCGCAAGTGTCGCAATAACAAATCTGAATCAATTCTTTCGGGTGCGCGGTCCATAAAGATTTCGCGCGGACGTTTGGGCAAATGCACCGCTTGTCGTTTCACGATCCTTTTGCTCCGGAAAATGATCTGCGCTTCGTCAATCAATCCGCCCTTGTCGGTTCCAGATCAACGCCGTGCTCCGCCCATCTTTAGTTCCGCCGAAAACATTCGCTTTCCTCCCGCAGATTGGTATTTCAGTGGTCAGCAAACGGTATGGAAGAACCTTCAGCCCCCCAAATTCTCGAAAATCCGCCCGCGACGCCGAGCTCGGTCATCGCTCGATTGACTAACGTGTTTGTGGCACCGGGTGAAGTTTTTGATGAAGTCAAAACCAGCAAACCGACTCCAGCCAATTGGATCGTCCCGATGATCCTTTCGATGATCGTGGGCATCGTTTACACGCTGATCGTTTTTTCCCAGCCGGCCATCACGCAACGAATCCAGCAGGCGCAGGAAAAGAAGTTCGATGAAATGGTGGCTTCAGGAAAAATGACTCGCGCCCAGGCGGATCAGACGCTCGCGACGGTTGAAAAATTTATGGGACCCGGATTTTTGAAAATCTCCGGGAGCGTCGGCGCCGTCTTTTTCACCGCAGCACTTTTATTTTTCACCGCGCTCATCTTCTGGGTGATCGGGAGGCGCGCGCTGGGAGGAAACTTTACTTATATGAAAGCGGTGGAGGCGGTTGGGCTGTCCTGCATCATCAATATTTTGGGAACGCTTATTTCAATGATGCTGGCGGTGATATACGGCAACATAATGATGACGTTCGGCCCTGCCCTGCTCGTCAGCCATTTCGACGCGACCAACGGAATTCATCGGGCTCTTTCCGTGTTGAATGGTCCTTCGCTCTGGTACGTGACTATTTTGTCGATCGCACTTTCCAGATTCACCGGCGCAAGCTTTGGGAAGGAGGCTCTGTGGTTATTTGGAATCTGGGCACTGCTTGCCGTTGTTCCCGTGGTTGCGCTCGCTGCCCGATGAGATCCGGCGGGGCCGCAAAATTCTTTTTTCATCCAATAGAAATCGAAACCGTCAACCAACGAACTGTCCAAAGGATTAAGAAATGGCCACTCCCAAGAATAGAAAGCGGAAAAAATATATCATCCTGTCGTTGCTCGTGCTTTTGGTTGCCGGACTGGGCGCGGTGGCATTTTTCAAAAACAAGACCGTCCCGGTTGCCATCCAAAAGGATAAGGTCACAAGGCGAAACCTGACAGAACTGGTGGTCGCCAATGGAAAAATCCAGCCGGTGCTGCAAGTGAAGATCAGCCCGGAAGTCAGCGGCGAAATCACCGAACTGCCGGTCAAGGAAGGGCAGCGCGTCAAGAAAGGCGACTTGCTGGTAAAAATCAAACCAGACAACTACATCGCGAGCCGGGATTCTTCCTCCGCCAGTTACAAATATTCCCTGACCAGCAGCAATACCTCGAGCGCGAATTTGCAAAAGGCAGAGCTGGAGTACAACCGGATCCAGCAGTTGTTCAAAAGCAAACTCGTTTCCGAATCGGTCTTTCAGGATGCGCAAACCGCTTTCTTTATCGCGCAATCCACTTTGGCCGGTGCGCTGGAACAAGTCAGCATGGCGCGGGCGGCGCTGCAAAAAGCCGAAGACGATCTCTCCAAGACTACGATTTTTTCGCCCCTCACCGGGACGATCACGAAGCTTAATTCCCAAATCGGCGAACGCGTTGTCGGCACCGCGATGATGGCCGGGACTGAAATCATGATTGTCTCGGACTTGAATGAAATGGAAACGCGCGTCGATATTGGAGAGATCGATGTGGTACTGGTCGCTGTCGGGCAGAACGCGCGGCTCGAAGTCGATGCGTTTAAAGATCGGAAGTTCAAGGGCACCGTGACCGAGATCGCCAATTCGGCCAAAACTTCGGGCCCCGGCGCGGCCGCCGCCACCAGCCAGGAAGGAACGAAATTTGAAGTTAAGATTCGCTTTACAGAGAAGGAATCGTTTCGGCCCGGGATGTCCGTCACGGCGGAAATCGAGACACGCGCGCGAACCAACGTTCTGACCATTCCGATCCAATGCGTGACCACACGCCTGCCCAAAACGACCAACGCACCGGTCGCCAAGGCCAAGCCCGATGAGGCACCCGCCAGCAACGAGGAAAATGGGGGGTCCAACAATGAAACGCGCGTGCGGAAAAAATCGAATGAACTCGCGAAGCCGACGGAGGTTGTTTTCGTGGTGGAAAACAGCAGGGTAAAAATGGTTCCGGTCAAACGCGGTATCAGCGATGACAATTTCGTCGAGATCACGGAAGGCTTGAAAGAAAATCAGGAAATCGTTTCCGGCACTTACAAGGCGATCAACCGTGAGCTTGAGGACGGGAAGGCGGTAATCGTGGGCGCGGCGAAACCCGAGGTAGTGACGGAGAAGCCGTGAGCTTTGAGTTCGCTTTCAATTTTTATTTGAAGAAACGCTCCCGTCTCAGCACTCAAAACCAAGACTAAAGATGAGCCTGATTCGCCTGCAAAACCTTTCGCGCCGCTACCAGATGGGCACAGAAACGATTCACGCGCTGCGCGACGTCTCACTGGAAATTGAGCGCGGTGAAT
>JBDSIW010000031.1:0-5297 GCA_039917795.1 Verrucomicrobiota bacterium
AGCGCCGGGGCGGCAATGGTCATCACCTGGTTCGCCATCTCGCAACGGGATGCGCACCGCTACGATAATCTTTCAAAACTCCAAAGGACCGAGTGGCAAACGGAGAAGGCGCAACTCGAAGCAGCGCTGGCTGAGGCGCGAGTGAAGAAACCCGGCCGCGCCGCAGTGGATCAGCGGGTCGAGGTGGAAAAACAAATCGATCCCCGCGCAGTCGTCGAAGCGCTGCAAAAGCTCCGCGCCAATTCTGCCGACACGAAGAGCGCGCGGCGCATTCTTCATCATCTCGAAACGTTGATTGACGCCGGAAACGCAGCGCTGCCCGCCATTCGCGAATTCCTCTCCCGCAATGAAGACATCGATTACGAATCTTCGCTCCAGTCGTCGCTTAAAGCGGCCAAGGATGGGAAAATCCAGATTGATTTCGTCTTCCCGCCCTCGTTGCGATTTGGGTTGCTCGATGTGGTGCGACAAATTGGCGGTGCCGATGCGGAAAAACTTTTGGCCGATATCCTGGGCGCAACCGGCCGTGGTGCGGAGGTGGCTTACCTTGCGCGCGTCCTCGATCAAATGACACCGGGAAAATATCGCGACATCGCAGTTTCCATCGCGCGCGATTTGCTGGCGAATCCGGCGGCGGCTTCCACCACCGGCCTCGATAAATACGACCGGAATTTTCTTTTTAATCTGCTGACCGATTTCAAGGATGCGTCCTTCGCGCAACAAGCCCAGGCCAGATTGATCGGAGCCGACGGTGCCGTGGACACCGGCGCGTTGCGCTATTTACGGAACACGCTCGGCGAACAATCCCTCGCCATCGTTGCCGAGGCCTACAACGACCCGCGCATTCTCGATCCCGCAAAAAAGGAACCACTGGCGCGCGTGGCTCTAAACTTTGCGGGAGCCAACGCGCAGGCAAATGAATTGTATCGCGCGGCAATCAACGACCCGGGTTTGCCCGTGGATCAGCGCCGGGAGTTGATCGAGGATTTGAACCAGGACGGATTTGAAAATCAGAAAAACCCGACGCCCCGCGACCTGGACCTGATCAAAAGCCGGCTGGATTTGATCAATCTTTATCGCAACGACGTTGATCACAAAGTGGTGATTGGCGCATTCAAGGAAGCGGAAAAGGATCTGAACAACATGCTGGCCAAACACGCCAGCAAGGCGGCACCGTAGCCAACCTGTATGCGCGTCCTGGTCGTGGAAGACGAAAAGAAGACCGCTGCTTTCATAGGCAAGGCGCTGCAAGCGGAAGGATTCATCGTCGAGATTTCCCATAACGGAAGTGATGGACTGCTCCTGGCGACGACCAGCCCTTTCGACGCCCTGATCCTCGACATCATGCTGCCGGGCCGCGACGGCTTGAGTGTGCTTCGCCAATTGCGGGAGAAGAAAAACAGCACTCCCATTTTGCTCTTGTCGGCGCGGGGCGACGTCAATGAGCGCGTCGATGGCCTGAACGCCGGGGCGGACGATTATCTCCCCAAACCTTTTGTGCTGGCCGAACTGGTGGCGCGCGTCCGCGCCCTCGCCCGCCGTTCCGGCGAGTCGAGAGCGACCCTGCTGCAAGTGGCGGATTTGACGCTGGACACCATCACGCGCCGGGCGCTTCGCGGCAGCGCTCCGCTGGAACTGACCACGCGCGAATACCGGCTGTTGGAGTTTCTCATGCGCGTGCCCGGGCGGATTTGCGGGCGGATGGCGATTCTAGAAAATGTTTGGGATTACAATTTCGATCCCGGCACAAACATCGTGGACGTTTACATCCGGCGGTTGCGCGAAAAAATTGACACCATCGAGCCGAAACTGCTCCACACCATTCGCGGCGCTGGCTACATGATCAAGGAGTCGCGATGACCATTCGCACCCGCTTGACCCTTTGGTACGCGGGAATTCTCTGCGTCTCGACGCTGCTCATCGCGGGGCTTTCCTATCGTGAGTTCGCGTTGGAAAAGAGTTCCGCATCGAAGCAATTCGGCAGTGAGGAGGCGGAACAGGATTGGTGGGAAGATGTGGTGCAGATTTCCATTCTGTGCGCAATCCCGGCGACGCTGCTGGGCTTGATTGGCGGCTGGTGGCTGATGAGCAAATCGCTTTCGCCGGTGGCGGCAATTACCGAAGCCGCCAAACGGATCAACGACCGCAACCTGCGCGAAAGCCTGCCTCGCACCGGCAACGGCGATGAATTGGACAAGCTGACCGAAGTTTTCAATTCCATGACTGAGCGCCTCGACGCTTCCTTTCAGCGCATTCGCGAATTCACTCTCCACGCCTCGCACGAGCTCAAGACTCCACTCACCGTGATGCAGGGAGAATTGGAAACCGCCTTGCGCGAAGAAAATTTATCCGAACCCCACCACGAAAGAATTCTCAACCAGCTCGACGAACTCCAGCGCCTGACCAAAATCGTCAACGGCCTCACGCTGCTGACCAAAGCGGACGCGGGACAAGTCCAATTGAAAAAGGAACCGCTGCGACTCGATGAACTGGTGCGGGAAAGTTACGACGACGCGCGAATCCTTGCCCACCCGCACGGCCTGAAAGTTCACTTGCAAGATTGCGACGAGGTCACGGTCCTGGCGGATCGACATCGCTTGCGCCAGTTGCTCCTGAATCTTACGGACAACGCGATCAAGTACAATTCCGCCAATGGAACCGTGGACATTGGACTCCTGCGAAAAAACGGGCACGCGGAAATCACGATCCGCAATTCCGGCGCCGGCATTCCCCCGGAATCGGTGTCGCGCGTGTTCGACCGGTTTTTTCGCGGCGACGAAAGCCACAATGGCGAGGTTGATGGCTGCGGCCTGGGATTATCCATCGCGCAATGGATTGTGGTCGCGCATGACGGGACGATTGAAGTTTCCTCGGAGCCAAAAAAATCAACCGTCGTCACGGTGCGGCTTGCTGCGGACAGTCGCGGCTCGCTGAAAGATTTCCAACCATGACCGACCCGGGGAAACTGAATGATAATAAGGTTGGCCCTGCGCTTCCCGCCCGTGAAGGGACGAAGCCCGAAGTGATCGTGAGCGGGAAGTACAGCGATTGGAGAGTTTTTCTCGGGTTGGGAATTATCGCCGTCACGTTGTTTGGAATCCTTCTCAGCGCTCCGCCGCGCCTCGGCCAGAACAATGAAGATCGGCTGGCGGAATATGTCACCGACGCGGTCGCCCACGGGAACTGGATTTGCCAGACGGACGCGCTCGGCCAGATCAGTTCAAAACCGCCAATGGCTTGCTGGATTTCCTCCGTGGCAACTGTGGTCGCCGGCGAAATCAATCGTTTCACGCTCTACATTCCGTCGGCGCTCGCGGCCTTGCTCTTGAGCTGGATCATTTTCGTCGTGGCACGAAAGCACTTCGGTTGGCGCGCGGGATTTTTGGGTGCGTCGATGTATCTGCTCTCGAACGTGGCGGTCAATGAAATGGCGACGTGCCGGTTCGATGCGCTCTTCGCATTATTCGTCATGCTCGGCGCGGCGGCGGCATTCCAGTCCTGGAGATCGGGGCGCGGATGGGTGTGGTTCTGGCTTGCGGCGGCCGGCGCCACTCTGACCAAGGGTCCGCTCGGGATTTTGCTTTCGGCGGCGGGATTGCTGGCCGTGTTTTGGGAAAAAGGTCGTTCCGGTCCCCGCCTGCGCGGCTCGCATTTTCCTGGTATCGCGCTGTATGTCCTGATTGCTGGCGGCTGGTTCGCGCTCGCCTATTGGAAACTGGGCCACGCGCTCGTGGACAAAATGATCTTCCAGGAATTGCTTGCCCACGCAGCGGGAAAAGCAAAGGACCGGTCCGGCTTTTATAAGCCGCTCCTCTGGTTCCTGACTGATTTTGGGCCATGGAGTTTGCTGGCCCTGTTCGGAATCTGGCGCGTGATCAGGAAACCCGCTGCCGAACTTGAGGAACGCTGCTTCGAGCGCTTTCTCAGTTCCTGGTTCGTTCTCGGCCTGCTGGCGTTTTCGTTCGGTGGCCATGAACGTGCCAGGTTGATTTTCCCGATTGTTCCCGCCGCCGCCCTCCTCGCTGGAAATGAACTGGCGCGGTTAACGCGTTCCCTTTCCCGAGCCAAATTAGCGGCAGGTATCGCCGTGGGTGCCGTCGTGATGCTGGGGCTGGTCGGTTATTATTACCACGTTCAACGGGTGAAAACTTTCGGCGTGCGTGAGAACATTGCCATGCGCGAACTGGCGCGAAATCTCCAAAAGAAATTTGGGCGAAATATTTCCATCACCCATCTCGATAGCCCTTTTCCGCTCCGTTTTTATTTGAAGGATTTTCGCGCACCCGCTTCGATCACCGAAGCGGCGACATTCCTGCGCGGCGAGAGCCCAGCCCTTATTGCGGTGGAGGACCGCGACGCGCTGACCAGGGAACTTGGCTCCAACGCGCCGCCGATCTATGTCGTGGAGCGGTGGCCCGCTCGCGGCGCGCCCAGGGTCGAAATCCTCAGCAACAAACCCTGACCCTTGCGCCGCCGACAGCGCGACGCGAATGATCCGGAATTGGGATTAGTCCGCCGGTAGAAACTTTACGCACTCCGGCCCTTCCGTTTCGATCACCACGCCAAGCGGCAACAACTTCCCGGTTTTCGCATCGATCCGAAAACTCGCGATCGTTCCGGAATCCTGGTTGGCCGCCAGTAAAAATTTTCCGGCGGGATCGATCTCAAAGTGGCGCGGAGTTTTTCCGCCGGTCGATTGATGTTCCACGAGGCTGAGGCGTCCGGTTTTTTTTTCGAGGCCGAAGACTGCGATGCTGTCGTGCCCGCGATTCGAGCCGTAAAGGAATTTGCCGGACGGATGCACCGCCACTTCCGCCGCGAAACTTTTCCCCCGAAAATCCCGCGGCAACGTCGAGAGGGTTTGAAATTCTCGCAATGCCCCGCGCTTCGAGTCGTAGGCGAAACCCGTCATCGTGGAGTCGAGTTCGTTGATCACGTAAAGCGATTTGCCACCGGGTGCAAAGACAAAGTGCCGCGGCCCGGCACCGGGTTTCACGGAGGCGAAGGCCGGATTATTCGCCGCGAGGGAACCGTTCGCTGGATTAAATTTATAGATCAGCACCTGATCCAAACCGAGATCGCACGTGAGCGCAAATCGGCTCGCCGGATCGGGGAGAATCGAGTGCGCGTGGGGTCCTTCCTGCCGCGCGGCATCAACGCTCGACCCGTGATGTTGAATCCGCGCCGACACAGTCCGCATGGCGCCGTCCGGCCCAATGGGAAACACGGCCACGCTCCCGCTCCCGTAATTGGCGACCAAGACGTTTTTCCCGTCTTTGTCCACGGCCAGATGCGTC
>JBDSIW010000032.1:0-3503 GCA_039917795.1 Verrucomicrobiota bacterium
CTGGGACAAGAGTTTTTCCGCGCAGGCCTCCGCAAATTTTTCCTCGTTAATGGCGCAGTCCAGTTCGATGACTTCTATGTCCTGCCTGAGTGAAGATTTCAAACTTTGAAACAAAGCATGGTCAGCCGCAGGATCGTGAAACTTCTGGCCGGTTGCGCTGATGACGCTGACGCCTTTGAGCGGGAGCAAAACCGCGACCAGCCCTTTTGAGGCGTTTAGTTTTTCCGCGATGATTTTTCCCAGTTGCTCATTCTCCGTTGCGGTCGTGCGCATCAGGGTGACCTGCGGGTTGTGCTCGTAAAAATTTCGGCCTTTGAACTTTTCGGGAACCGTTTCCGGCGCGTGGAAATTCACCATGTCGAGACAGCCGGGAGCGACGACGGCAGGAACGCCCCCCTTCGCTGCGGCTTCCAAACGATTTGGTCCCGCTCCTAAAACGCCCCCCACCAGTTCATCCGCCCATTCGGTCGTCGTGAGATCAAGTACCCCGGCGACGAGACCGGTCTCAATTAACGATTCCATGGTGCGCCCGCCGATTCCCGTCGCGTGAAAAACCAGGACTTCAAAGCCGGCGGCTTCGAGAATTTTTTGGGCGTGTTGGACGCAGACGGTTGTGTTGCCAAACATGCTGGCGACGATAATCGGTTTGTCTTCACCAGACTCAGGAACGGATTCAACCATTCCGCAAATCGCTCCAGCGGCGCGGGTCAGGATTTGCCGCGAAATCCGGTTGATCCCCGAGACGTCAACGATGCTCGGGAACATGACGATGTCTTTGACGCCGACGTATTGCGCAGTGTTGCCGCTTGCGAGGGTTGAAACCATCAGCTTGGGAAAACCAATGGGCAGTTCGCGCATGGCTGCGGTGGCAATGGCCGTCCCGCCGCCGCCGCCGAGGGAAATGACCCCGTCAATTTTTTTTGCTGCCAGGAGTTGAGCAAGAATAATCGGCGCGCCCCGGGACATCGCCGCGACCGCTATCCCACGATCTTTTTTTTCCAGCAAAGCGGACAGCTGAATCCCGGCTGCCGCTAAAACTTCTTCGCGCGAAATATTCGGCGTTAATTTCGGTTCGGAGAGAACGCCGACATCGATCACCAGAATCTGATGCCCGCGCTTTTTGATTTGTTCGGCGACGAAGGCGTGTTCCTCGCCCTTTGTATCCATCGTTCCCAGAATGGCAATGACTGGCATAAAAGCTTTAAGAAAAACGACAAGGGTATTCGGAACTCGTCGAAACCAGGAAGAGGCGTGCGCCTCTTAAGGTTGTGGTCTCAAGGTCGCGGAATTCCATCGCGAAAGAAGTGCCGACGGGAGATCCTTGGGATCCTGCCAAAAATAAAGCTGGCGCCCTCCCGTCAAACTAGGATCCCAACTGTGGAGAAACCTCAATTTATCCACTTTGATCCATTGCGCGGAACCATCGACGAACACCTCGTTTGCGCCCGCAGGTATAGGTGAATTTCCGTCCCGATGCGAAGGGGAACTTCCAAAGAGTTGCTTGTCGCGGACATCGTAATCAAAATAACCCCATTTGTCCGTTCCGTGCCTGAGGATCATGTCCGCTGCCAGAGCCCAATGCGTCTTGGAGGTGCTGAATTTCACAGGGCTGAATCCCGGACCCGAATAGGCAGGACCAGACCAGTTGGTGATCCCTCCAAAATATTGATAACCGATTACCCATTGGGCCGGGGAATACTGCGGCTCAAAAATGGGAAGATTCGGGAGGCGCCCGGGGCAATTCCAGATGCTGAAACTCCCGTTCGAAGAAACCGTCAGCCCGACTAATTTGGCTTGGCCCGCTTCAGGAGCGTCGAGCGCGACCTGAACAACGCCAGCACGCGCCGGTAATAACACATCCCTGTTGTCTCCAGCGTAGAGCGTGATTCCGAGACCGATCTGGCGCAGGTTGTTCAGGCAGGCCACACGCTTGGTTTTTTCCTTAGCCTTGGCTAGAGCCGGCAGCAGCAGTCCGGCGAGGATCGCAATAATGGCAATCACAACCAGTAACTCGATCAGCGTGAAAGCCACGGCTGCCACGTTCCTGCGACGATTAACGGTTTGCATAATTCAGGAATCTCTTAAGGCGTTCTGGTAACCCTATAAAACTGCATCCCGTTAGCTGGTTGGGCAAATTCCAATTGCACCGAAGTTGGGCTTAAGATCGTTGACATGACGCCAGCGACCGGCCCAAACGAGATAGGCGAAAGCGTGTCCGTCTTTTCCACGCTGTGTGCTTTCGATGAGTCGGGTGTCTCGACGGTCAAACGAACATTCCCGCCGATCAATTCAACTTTGCTCACGCGAGTGACTGGAATTGCGATTCTCAAGGCGTTCAGGAAAACAGACACGCCCGTTCCCGTGACTTCCCGACGTCCCTGAATGACCACCGTCCCTTGAGCGTCGCTGGTTACCGGGAAGCTGAATTGGTATTGCAAGTTATCCGTCGGGGCCACCGAGCCATCGAAGGTATAATTGTCTTTGACCAGGACCCCATTGGCAAACCAGTCCGTGACGCGCGCCCCTGCATTCCCCTGATCGTAACCCCAAACCGTCCCGGTATAAAGCTGGTTGGGAGCGAGGAATTTCACCGTCACGTCCAGCCCCTCTGCGCCGGTAGTCGGAGGTGAGAAAATGAAATCCTGTAAAAGCAGGGCTTCAGTGAAGGCACCTGAATTGACCGGTGCTGCGCGCAGCCTCGAGTCAGCCGTGGTTCCGTTGGAGCCGCCCACCGTGACTTCCACTCCTCCAAACAGCCGGGTAGTCTGCAAGGTTGTGGCGCCAGTTCCGTCAAGGGTAAAGGATTCAAAACCTGGTTCTGTTTCTCCCGGCAGAGCACCACGGTTGTTGAAATCGAGCGAGAGTGATGAAGGAGGGGCGGGGCGCGTCGTCACACTCAGCGTCGCGTTCGTGCTGTTGGTAGATCCTCCCGGGCCGGTCACCGAGACGGAATATAGACCGGCATTCATCAATTGAACGTTCGTGAGGACCAGACTTAGGTTTGTCCCGGTTGAGACGGGCACGGAATCGTGGACCCATTGGTAAGAAAACGGTCCGGTGCCAGCTACGACAACCGAGAAGGTTACCGTCGCGCCGGTGAACACGTTAGCTGAAACCGGTTCGGTGGTGATCGACGGCGGAGTTGGAGCCAACGGCATCGGCACACTTGAATTCTTCAATACTTGAATGTCGCTATAACTAAGCGCCCGGTTCCAAACCGCCACTTCATCGACATCGCCAAAAATTATTGCGGACGCCGTCGTCCGGGCAAACGAACCAACCGCTGTGACGTTCATCGTCAGCGCGCTCGGCGTATAGGTGAAATCCGTTTCGTCAACGACGCCGTCCACATAAAGTTTTCCTTTGCCGGCACTGTCAGTCCACACGATATGATGCCAAGTCGCTCCACCGATCTCAAAAACCGTGCGGGTGGAAAGGCGATCGAGAATGATCACGTTGGCATCGTTGCGGATCAAAATACGCGCCTGACCGGTCGCGCTGAC
>JBDSIW010000033.1:0-3551 GCA_039917795.1 Verrucomicrobiota bacterium
TCCGCGCAGTTGCTCGTGAAAACGGCGGAGGCGGATCTGTATCCGTTCTTTCCCGACCTGCTGGTCTTTTACGTGTATGGCTCGCACATCGAATACGAGAACATCATCCGCCGGGTCCGCGAGCGCACCACCGCCGAGATCGTCCTGCAAACGGATCATGTGACGAAAGACGCGGACCTGACCGAAGAAACCAATCCCGCGAAACTAACGCCGGAGAACTGGGATGCCTTCATGAACCACTTGTTCCTGCCGCAAACGGCGCAAAAATATGGCGCGCTCCTCCTGGATCAACGGACGGCGTGGAAGCATTATCTCAAGGACAACGGGCTTCCGGCGAAGGCCTTGTTGAAGGATGGCGTTCATCTGAACGACCAAGGCAACTTTGTCATGGCCGAAATCGTGAAGGCTTGGCTGCGTGTGAACCCGACCGGCGATGACCGCGCCTGGACGAATCTCGTCCGCACCTTCGCGGTCGGACGAGACCTGAAGTGGGACGGCGACAACTTGAAGTTCGAGTTCGAGGGCAATCGCATTGACGCCATCGCCCCGCCGGATGTGGGGGAAACCACGCCACTTGAAGTTTGGATTGATGGCGCACGCCCATCCGCCATTCCAGCTCTGCGACACTTCAATCGCGTCTCCGCGTTTCCCAACAGCAACTGGCCCATGCTGCTGCGCGTGCAAGCGGAGGCCCCGCTGGAGATCGAGGACTGGACGCTCACGCTCACCGAGTTGAGCAATGATTTGAAAACCGTGAAGTTCACTCTCAAAGGCTCGAAGACCGGGGCGGACGGTGAAGGCGTGAGCACAAATCGCTTCGTGTCGAGAAGCAGACGCATCGTGCTCGAACCGGACGATTGGAATCTTGGGTATTGCCGTCAGGTGTTCAACCGCACGCTTTCGCAGGGCACGCAGATCAAGTGGCAGGTCCTTCCGAATTTTTACGATGAATTTCGACCCACTCGCGCCAAAGATCCCACGTTTGAAAACACCATTACGCTCGCGCAAGGCCTAGGCAACGGGAAGCATCAACTGGAATTGCGAGGGAAGAATGCTTCGAGCCTGGCTGCGCTCAGGGTGTATCGTCCTCCCGGCCTCTCTGCCCGCGCGGAAGGAAAACCATGATGAGATTAATTCGATTCCGTTCACGACAACAACGCTCAGCTCTCTTGGCTGCCCTGTGGCTTTGTTTTGGCGGATGGGTGCCCAACGCGCCCTTGATGGCGAACGACGTCCTGCCCGACATTCCCGCCGGAACAAACCAGGTGAAATTGACGGTGGTCGCGACGAACCTGCACAATGTCAGTGATGGCACGACGCAGGTGAATCCAACCAGCCTCTCCACGGACGGTTCGGGCCGGATGTTTGTCACCACGCTTGGCGGGGTCATCCGCCTCGTGGATCCAACGGGCACGGTGCTCGCTGCTCCTTACCTGAACACCACGAAGGACCCGGCCATGGGTCAACCCGATCCGCGATCCTTCAACGTCCCGTTCCGCCACGGATTAACCTCGCTGGCTTTCCATCCCCAATTCTACCAACCCGGCACGCCGGGCTTCTGCAAGTTTTACACCATCCTTGACCAGCAACTCAACAGCGGCACTCCGGACTTCGTGCCCATTTACCAGGACTCCTCGTCGCCGCCCACGCCTTTCGATCAGGTCTTGGTCGAGTGGATTGCCAGCGACCCCCAAGCAGCGGTGTTTGCGGGAACGCGCCGTGAGATTTTTCGTATTCGGCAGCCCAAGGATGACCACAATGCCAATCGCCTGATCTTTGGGCCGGATGGCTACCTCTACATGGATGTGGCCGACGGTGGCAACGTTCGCGCCAACCAGTTGCCGCCCAATCCGGGCCAGGACGGCACCAGCGCTCACTCGCAAAACCTGCGGGCGATTTTTGGCAAGATCATCCGAATTGATCCTTTGCATCCTTCGCTGACGCCGGTGAGCGCCGATCTCGTTTCCTCCAACGGAAACTACCGCATTCCCGCCTCCAATCCTTTCGCCGCTGACGGCAACCCCAACACTCTCGCGGAGATTTATTCCTATGGCCATCGCAACACCTACGGCATGAGATTTGACCCGGTGACGTGCGACCTCTACACCGGCGAGGTCGGCCAAGTCACGGTTGAGGAAGTGAACCGGATTCGTCCCGGTCGCAACTACGGATGGAATCTCAAAGAAGGCGCCTTCCTTTACAACGAAGCCGATCAGGGCAACGTCCTCACGGACACGAATGGAGCGTTCGCCCTCGCCCACGGCTTGACTGACCCGTTGTTGCAATACGATCACGGCGACGGCCAATCCGCGGTGGGAGGGGGCGTGTATCGTGGAAGAGCCATCCCGAGTCTGTATGGCAGATATGTCTTTGGGGATCTGCAAGGCAAACGCGTCGGTGGAGTCTTAACCGGCGGGCGACTCTTTCATGCTTCGCTCACCAATCGAGTGATTCAGGAATTTCTCCTGTCGCCGGATAGCGCGCCGTTACCCAACCTGATCTACGACGTGGCGACGGACGATGACGGCGAACAATATGTGTTGGGAGGCTCATCTGACTTTTCCAACGGCGTGCTTTTGAAGGTCGGGTCCCCGACTGGGCCGGCCAGCTTTGCCGACTGGGCTGCCGCGTTGCTGCCTGCCGGTCAGCGTGGCGCGGGCGACCGCCCATTCGGGGATGGAATTGCCAACCTCGTGCGTTTCGCCTTTAACATTCCGCCCAGCCCACTGATCAAGCCGATCGCAAATCCGTTGCGCCTAACTTTGCAACCCGCCGGCGGTTCGACGCTCGCTTATCGCGCCTCGGCCCCTGGAGTTATCTATCGCCCGCAATGGTCGGAGGATCTGATTGTCTGGCACGAGGCGGTGAACGGTTCGCTGCTTGGCGGGCAAGCCATCTCGGTGACAAACTCGGGCCCGGAGTTCCGCGTCACTTTTCCTCCGGCCTCACGTCTTTTCGCGCGCGTCACGGTCGCGCTACCGTAATCGAATCAATCCTGCCGGCAGACAAACGGTGGCCACCCGGTTCGAGTACAGGCTAGGCTGGTTGTGCCGCTTGGGTTGGGTTCAGGTGCCAACTGCCTTAACCCAGAAACGCGCCATCAGCGCAGCGCTGCCGGAACTCGGATGCACCCCGTCGTCCGCCCAGTGTGCTCGGGTGGGGCAAACTTGACCGCCTTGTTAAACATAGCCTGGAAGGGAACGAACGTGGCTTGATGTTTCACCGCGACGCGTTTCGCCGCAGCACGATATCGGTCGAAATCGGGAAACCATTTGTCGCTGTTTCCCAACTGCAATGCAGCTGAAAATCAACCGGCATAGCCATGACAAAACCCGCCAAAATCAACTCGAAAATCGAAGTTCTACTGCATGGTTACGGCTAAGCTATAACGATTCAGTGAGAAGATTGCTCGCCCTCACCCTAACCCTCTCCCCTGAGGAGAGGGAATATCGGGCGGCATCGCTTGGAAGTTCGGGAATCTCTTGCTTGAATCTGATTTTCCAAACGTGAAAGATTTGTCCGGCAACGGTCACATTGTTTCTCCCCCTCGT
>JBDSIW010000034.1:0-8046 GCA_039917795.1 Verrucomicrobiota bacterium
CGGCTGATTTGCGGCTCGCTCGCTCCCCACCATGAACTGGAAGAGGCGCTGGCGGAATTCAAAAAAACTCAGGCGGCCCTCGTCTTTTCCAGTGGATACGCCTCAGCCCTCGGCACCATTTGCGCGCTCGTCGGCAAGGAGGACATCGTTATCCTCGATAAATTGGGGCACGCCTCATTGATTGATGCGGCGCGTTTGAGTGGCGCAAAGCTCCGCGTGTTTGCCCACAACGACTTGGACGATCTGGAGTCGATTCTGAAATGGGCCGCCAGCAAGCCGACCGAACACACTTGGCTGGCGGGGAAGCGGCCTCGCGTTCTGATTGTCACCGAGTCTGCTTTCTCGATGGATGGCGATTGTGCTCCACTCCGGGAACTCGTTGGATTGAAGGAGAAATATGGCGCTTGGCTGATGATTGACGAGGCGCACACGACCGGAATTTGCGGAACAAAGGGATGCGGGTATGCCGAGGAGTGCAGCGTTGGCGACCAAATTGAAATTCAAATGGGCACACTCGGCAAAGCGCTGGGCGCCTCGGGCGGTTACATTTGTGGTTCACGCGTGCTGATAGATTACTTGATCAATCGCGCGCGAAGCTTCGTCTTTTCCACGGCGCCGGTTCCCGCATCCGCCGCGGCAGCCCTCGCCGCGTTTCGTTTTGTGCAATCCACCGCGGGGGAGGAACGACGCGATTCGCTCTGGCAACGCGTGGAGAGCGCGAAATCTTTTTGCAATCCCGGTGAACGACGAGGTTGCAGCGCAATTTTGCCGATCTTGATTGGCGACGAAAATGCGGCGCTTCAGGCGGCGCAGTTTTTCCGGGAACAAAATATTTTTATTCCCGCGATTCGATACCCGACGGTGGCAAAAGGTCAGGCGCGCCTTCGTCTGACGCTCACAGCCTCCCACACCAACGATGACCTCGCGCAATTGCGGGACGTTTTCTTGAAATTGAAACTGAAATTGGGAAATAGCGACGCACCTCATGAACAAGCTCGCCCAACTTGATCATCGCCATGTGTGGCATCCTTTCACGCAGATGCGCGACTGGCTGCAGCGCGAACCGATCGTCATCGCGTCTGGGAAGGGCGCAATTTTACGGGACACAAAAGGAAGGGAATACCTCGACGCCAATTCGTCGATCTGGACCAATCTTCATGGCCATGCACATCCAGCAATCGGCTCCGCGATTCGAAAGCAGGTCGGCAAGATTTCCCATTCTTCCGCGCTTGGTTTTGCGAACGAACCGGCGGCGCTTTTGGCGGAACGATTAGTCCAAGCCGCCAACCCGGTAATTTCTGATTCCCGATTCCCGATTCCTGGTTCAAGGCTCCAGACCGGTCGTCAATCGCAAATCCCAGATCGTAGATTGAATAAGGTCTTTTACTCCGACGATGGCTCGACCGCGATGGAAGTGGCGTTGAAACTCGCCTATGAATTCGCGCGGCGCAGTGGCCGAAGTCAGAAACCCAAATTCCTCTCGATGGATGGAGCCTATCACGGCGACACCGTAGGGGCAGTCAGCGTGGGGCATATCGATCTTTTCCACAAAGCCTACCCGGGTCTGCTCTTTAAGACCGATAAAGTCGCCGCGCCCTATTGCTATCGCTGTCCCCACAATCGCGCGAAACCCGAACGAGCCGATGCGCGGGAGTATCGGAAATGCAAGTTCGAGTGCTTGAAGAAAGTTGAGCAAAAATTTTCTGCCCAGCGGAAAACCGGTAGTCCCTACGCCGCCATGGTGGTCGAGCCCCTCATGCAAGGCGCGGCCGGAATGATCGCCCAACCAGAAGGCTGGCTGAAGCGCGTGGCGGAAATCGTGCGCAGCGATGGCGCGCAATTGATCGCTGACGAGGTGATGACCGGGTTTGGGAGAACCAATTCAAAATTAAAAATTAAAAATTCAAAAACACCTTTGTTCGCATGTCAGGAAGAGAATGTTCAACCGGATTTCATGGCGTTGGCCAAAGGAATGACCGGCGGCTACTTGCCAATGGCCGCCACGTTGACCACGCAAAAAGTTTTCGACGCCTTCCTTGGCGAATACGAGGAATTCAAAACATTTTTTCATGGGCACAGCTTCACCGGCAACCAACTGGGCGGCGCGGCAGCGCTCGCCAGCCTGAAAATTTTGCAATCCCCGCAATCCATTTCCGCGCGCCGGGCACTTCAAGAAAATCTGCGCGAAGAATTAAACAAGCTTTGGGCCCTTCCCAACGTTGGCGACATCCGGCAAGTCGGCCTGGTTGCAGGAGTGGAGCTCGTTAAAAATTGGGAAACTCGTGAACCGTTTGCGCTGCGCGAGCAAGCGGGAATTCGTGTGTGCGAGGCAATGGCGCGACGTGGCGTGCTCACGCGACCCATCGGGAATGTCATCGTCGTGATGCCGCCCTATTGCACCACCGCGAAGCAAGTTTCGAAAATGACGAGTGCGCTGGCTGAGTCCGTCGCGGAAGTTTTGGATCGAAGGAATTAATCCTTCGCCCAGAAATCGATCACGAACACGTCCTCCATAACCGGCCCAAGAATTTTCCCGAATTTCTTATGTTCTGGATGCGGCAGGTACGCGTCCCGATCTTTTTCGGATCTAAAGGTCAGAACGAAAATGTGCGTGAATCCTTTGTCATGTTTCTCCGGGCTGACATTCGTCCCCCATTCCAGCGACGTGATACCCGGGATTTTTTGTTTCAAGTCGCGAAAAGCGTTTTCCACCTTCTTGATTTCGCCAGCCTCTGTTCCCGGCTTGAATTTTAACGCGACGACGTGCTTGAGCGTTCCGGGCGGAGTTGCTGTCTCGGCTGACAATCCGGCCAAAGAAAAAACGACAAACGTCGCGATTAACAAAAATATCGGTTTCATATTTATTTCTTGGAAGCGGTTGTCATCGGAAAATCGTCAGTGCGAAACGGCGACGCCGGCAACCCTTCTTTGTTCCAAAGATTCACCACCGGAAAATCCGCCCAGCCAAAGCGAACCGCCATGGGTTTCGCAACCGCTGGACTGTTGACCACGATTTTATCGCCCTCGATCACCGCGTTGGCCCAAACAAACTTCTGGTCCGCGCCGCATATGGCAAATCCCTTGAGCGACCCGTCGCGCGAAACCAGCCCGCCGCCAACGTGGTCAAAACTCAAGATTGCCCGGTCGCCCCGCACCTTCATGCTTCTGTAAATCGGCCCGGAATAAACGATTTTTTCGTTGTAAGCGATTCCGCGCGCTGCCAGAGCCAGGCGCGCCCCGACCGGTTCTTTTTTCTTTGGATGAATATCGGTTGGCTCGCCCACATCAGTAATCACCGCCATGCCAACGTTGGGCAAAACTTGCGTGGCGTGCAATTGTGCCTCTCGAAGTTCCGCCCAGGCGCTTTCGCCGGGCTGATCCTTGATCGCCATGAACGGGGCGAGCTGCACCGCAAGGAACGTGAATTTCCCCTGGCACCAATCTTCGCGCCAGCCGCGGATCAAGTCGGGGAAAAGAATGCGATATTGCTCGGCGCGCCCGGCGTTTGACTCACCCTGATACCAGATCGCGCCCTTGATCGTGTAAGGAATCAGTGGCGAAATCATCCCGTTGTAAAGTTCGGTCGGCTTCCACGGGGCGTTGGGGGCGTTCTTTCCCTGCTCCGGCTTTTCGCTCTTAAACTTCGCGAGGGCTTCGCGATAATTTCTTCCTGCAGCCACGTAGGCATCGAGGATTTCCTTCTTGTAACGCGGATTATCGCCGAGAACTTTTTCGCTCATCCAGACTTCTGCGGGCGAGCCGCCCCAATCACTCTGGATCAAACCGACCGGCACGCCGAGTGCGTTCTGCAGATCGCGACCGAAATAATATCCCACCGCAGAGAAGCCCGGCGTGGTTTCGGGATTCGCCTGCTGCCATTTTGATTTCACGTCGCTGACAATGTCGTTCGCCTTGAGTTTTGGCACCACGAACAAACGGAGATTGGAATTACTCGATGCATCAATGGCAGCCTGCCCTTCAAAGGCGTTTTTCAATGGCCATTCCATGTTCGACTGGCCGCTGCAAATCCAAACCTCGCCGACAAGGACGTTGGTCAGCTGAATGAAATTTTCCCCGGTCACCTTCAAGAAGCCAGGGCCGCCGGCCTTCAGGGAGGAAAGTTTCACGTCCCATTTTCCGTTTTTGGCGCGCGTGGATTTTTGTTGATTGCGAAAGTTCACCGTCACCTTCTCGCCATCATCGGCCCAACCCCAAACACGCACAGAGGTTTCCCGTTGAAAAACCATGTTGTCGGAAAAAAGCGCGGGAAGGCGGACATCGGCAAACGCATTCGCGGACACAAAAATCAAAAAAGCCGAAAGGAAACGAATTATTTTGTGCATGGCGCATAGTGCAACGAAAAGAGGAAATTGCGTCAAGGCTTTACACGGATCCCCGGAAGTAATTTTCCAGACCCGAATCGCGGCGGAAGGGCAGATCAATCCTGGCGTAAGAAATGATCGTTGTAACCGTGGGGATTTTTCACGAGATACTTTTGATGATATTCCTCGGCCGGATAAAATTTCGACGCAGGCGTGATCTGCGTGACAATTGGCCGATCCAATTTTCCGGATTTGTCCCACTGCGCTTCGACGCGTTTCGCGGTCTCTTTTTGCGCTTCATTCTCGTAGAAAATCGCCGAACGATACTGCGTGCCGCGATCATTGTGCTGCTGGTTGAGCGTCGTCGGATCGTGCATACGAAAGAAAAAATCCAACAACTTCTCGTAGCTGATCCGGGCGGGATCGAAAATCACCTGCACGGATTCCGCGTGTCCGGTGTCGCCGGAAGAAACGTCATCGTATGCCGGTTCAGGTGTCGTGCCGCCGCTGTAACCCACCGTCGTTTTAGTGACGCCGGGAATCTTGCGCAGAATCTCCTCCATTCCCCAAAAACAGCCGCCAGCCAAAAGAGCAGTTTCATGATTTGGCTTTTGAATCAATTTAGCTTCAACGAATGGTTCCAGAAATTCGCCGTAGCCCTTCTCGTCCATTTTCTCGAGCGGAACAAATTTCAGCGCGGCAGAATTGATGCAATAACGCAAACCATTTTCTTTTGGGCCGTCATGGAAGAGATGGCCGAGATGCGAACCCGCGATTTTCGAGCGCACTTCCGTTCGTTCATGCCCCAGAGACGAATCTTTTTTCTCCACGATTTCAGCGTCATGAAGGGGTTGCGTAAAACTGGGCCAGCCGGTGCCCGACTCAAATTTGTCCAGCGAACCGAACAACGGCTCGCCGGAAACCACATCAACATAAATCCCCGGTTGATGATTATCCCAAAATTCATTGTGAAACGACATTTCGGTATCGCCCTTTTGCGTGACGGAAAATTGTTTCGAGGAAAGCCGCTTCTTCAACTGCTGCTCGGTCGGTTTCTTGAAATCTTTCAGACGTTGCGGCTCATAAGCTGTGACGTCCGCCATTTGCGCCGGTTTGTGACGCACTTTTACGACGATAAATGCCGCCGTTGCAATCAAACCGACAATGACGATAAATTTGGACAAGGACATAAAACTTCGACTGATTATCTACCTCAAGCGTTCAAGGCTGGCTTAAAATCATTTGAGTTTCCGTTCATAAATTTGGAAACGTTTTCGAACTACCAGCCAGCACGTTCACTCTGTTCGTAAGAAAGTTCGCGAACGATATTATTCCAAACTTTCACGCTCGACGACGGAGCGCGGCGCTTACGTCACTTCAGTGCTGTAATGCAAAATCACATTGAAGCGGGCTGAAACCCGCGCTCCTGTTGCAGCTACCCGGAGCATTCCCAAAAAAATTCCTTCTAATAAAAACCGCGCTGCCACGTTATCACCTATGCAGGCCGGAAAATATTTGATGAACGATGCATCAGCAAAAGCGGAGTGGGTGCGGGCAACGCTGGAGCGGCACGAAAGTTCGTTGCTGCGCTACGCGACTTCCATCACCGGGGACGCCGAACGGGCGCGCGACATTGTTCAGGAAACGTTTGTGAAACTTTGCGGCGAGGAGCGGGAGAAATTGGACGGGCGTTTGACCGAATGGCTTTTCACCGTTTGCCGAAATCGCGCGCTCGACGTGCAACGAAAAGAAAAACGTATGACTCCTTTGACGGAAATGGATTTGGAAACACGCGAAAGCACCGAGCCGTCGCCGTCGATGGCGGCCGAACAAAGTGAATCGTCGAGCCAGATTCTCCGCTTCCTCGAATTGCTTCCGCCAAACCAGCGCGAAGTGATTCGGCTGAAATTTCAAAGCGATCTGAGTTACCAGGAAATCAGTCGCGTCACGAAGTTGAGCGTGAGCAACGTAGGGTTTCTCATTCACACCGGCATCAAAAACCTTCGACAACAATTTCAAACTGAAGCAAAAGAGAATTTACGGAGCCAATTATGAAAATTTCATCTGACGATCCCAAGCTGACGGCCTACGCGCTCGGCGAACTTTCAAAGATTGAAGCCGAGCAGATGGAGTGCGAATTGGAAAATGATGCTGAACTTCGACGGGCGATTGCAGAAGTTCGTGAAACCTCCGCGTTGCTGAAACGCGAATTATCGAACGAACCTGCTTTGGCTTTGAGCGAAACACAAAAGAGCGACGTTCTCGCGAAGACAAAACCGGACAACATCATTCCTTTCCCTCGGCAGAAAATTTTCAAGATGGTTGCGCTTGGCGCGATTGCCGCGAGCTTTGCGCTGCTTGCGACCTGGCAGTTTGGATTTGTTCCGGCCAAATCCAAAAAGAACCCGCAGACGATTTCAAATAGTGAATTCAAGTATGCGCAGAACGCGATTTCTCAAGCGCAGAAGAAGACATTGAGCGCGGGAAAAAATATTCCACGCCAGGAAGCTCAAACCCGAGCGCGGACCGAACCCCCATCCGCAATCGACATCCAGCCCGGCGCTTCGCCTCGGCCCAAGCCAGCCCTAGTCATTGCGCCCACGGCTCCACCGAAACCCGTGGAGCAAAACGCTACTAGAGCAGGTCAAGAGAATGTTGATGGTTTAAGCGTTGCTGGGAGAGGAGCCTCCGTAGCGCAAACGTTGCCCGAGCCTGCTGCTGTTACAGTGAAAGGCGGAAGAAAAACCACCAAAGATGCGGAGCTTATTTTGAAAAACAGGCAAGGGTATATCGTTGTAAAAAAAGGAACCGAAGGACGCCCGCTACCACAAGCGCAAAGATTGAATAGTGACCTAAGCGGACTGAGTATACCTCCAACCAGGACACCGAAATCAAGTTTCAACGGCGGCGGCGGCGGTGGTGGCGGCGGGGGAGCAAAAGATTCAAGCTTCGCTCAAACTCCCGCCCGGGCGATTTCGCCCTATACGCCTTTCTCCGAATCGCCCTTGGAACGGCAACCAGCGCGTTCTTCGCCATCACCCAACCTTTATTACGAGAAAGAAAAAGGAGAAAATCTTGACAGATTCAAAGGCAGATATTTTGGTGAACAATCAGTCGAGCAAGAACTGAGAAGCGAAACGGCGAATTACCCAAAATATGCTGAAAACAATTTCCAATCCGTCGCGCAGGAACCGCTTTCCACCTTTTCCATCGATGTCGATACGGCGGCGTATGCGAATGTGCGGCGGTTCCTGAACGAAAATCGTTTGCCGCCCGCCGACGCCGTGCGCGTCGAGGAGATGATCAATTATTTTTCTTACAATTACCAGCAGCCGAAGGGCGACGAACCTTTTTCCGCGAACCTCGAAGTCGCGGGTTGTCCGTGGAATTCGCAGCATCGGCTCGTGCGCATTGGGCTGAAAGGAAAAGAAATCGCGCAAGGCAAACGTCCGCCCAGCAACTTCGTTTTTCTCATCGATGTTTCTGGTTCGATGTCGCCGAGCGAGCGTTTGCCGCTGATCAAGCAAGCCCTTCGCATGTTGGTGAAACGCATGACGGAAAATGACCGCATCGCGATTGTCGTTTACGCGAGCAGTTCGGGTGTGGTGCTCGAATCGACTTCGTGCGCGAATAAGGAAAAAATTCTCGAAGCGCTGGATCGTCTGGAAGCGGGCGGTTCCACGAACGGCGGCGAAGGCGTGCAACGCGCTTACGCATTGGCCGA
>JBDSIW010000035.1:0-3744 GCA_039917795.1 Verrucomicrobiota bacterium
CGCAATGCACCGTGCTGCTGGCGAACGTGGACATCGTCGTCATCACCATGTCGTCGCGGTCGAGGTTGCGCGCCACCTTTTTGTCCACCGTGTCGTCGGTGATGAACATCTGTGAACTCACGTCCCAAGGCCCGGCCACGATGAATCCTGTGGCGACGATCCCGTCCGGATCTTCCGGAAACAAGACGTCGCCGGCCAACTGTTCCTCGATGAACCGTGCGTAAGGCTTGTCCGTGTTGAAAGCGCGAATGAGGTAATCGCGATAAGGCCAGGCATTCGGGCGCTGGAGATCCTGATCGTGGCCGTGGGTGTCGCTGTAATGAACGACATCCAGCCAATGGCGTGCCCAACGTTCGCCGTAACGCGGGCTCGCGAGCAGCCGATCGATCACTTTCTCGAAAGCGCGGGGCGATTTGTCGTCGAGGAAATGTTTTGTTTCGTTTGGTGTCGGAGGCAACCCGGTTAAGTCAAACGTCACACGACGCAATAACGTCCGTTTGTCGGCGGGTGGAGAAGGCTTCATCCCTTTTTCATCGAGCTTCGCGAGAACGAATTGGTCAATCGGTGTTTTCGCCCAGCGACTGTTTTTGGATTTGGACGGTGCGTTTTTTTTCAACGGTTGCAGCGCCCAATGCTCTTCGCGCTTCCATTTTTCCTTATTGAGCGGGCGCTCGTAGATGGCGCCCGCGTTGATCCATGCGGCGAGCGCGGCGATTTCGGTGTCCGCGATTTTTTCCCGCTTGTAAGGCATCCCGGGGTTCTCGGCGTGGGTAACCTTCTTGAACAATAAACTTTTCGCCGCGTTTCCGGGAATCACGGCGGGCGAACCGCTCTCGCCGGGCTTCAGCAGTTCTTCCCGGGAAGACAGATCGAAGCCGTGCCGAACAAATTTCCCGCCGTGGCATTCAAGGCAATTGTTCTCGAGAATTTCCAGCGGGCCCGACGTCGCCCTGCTCGCCGGGAGCGCAGCGCGCAGCGACGCGAGAAAAAAGAAGCAGGCGAGGAGTTGAAAGCCAGTTTTAGAAAAACGTATCATCGGATCTCGCGCGATTCAGCCAAAGAGTCTCCAGAATTCGGGTGCCAGAGAATGCCGCAGGCTAACCTGCTTTTCGGTGACGTTCAAATATTCAGTTTGGCCAGGCAACTTCGCGAGAAAGCGCGCTTGCTTGAATCGAATCGAAAAATATACGCCGTTGAATTTTCCGTTCGCCAAGGCAACCTCCGTGGCGTGCCCGAAATTACCACTCCCCTTTACCGCTCGCGGATTATTTTCGCGGCGACGGTTCTGGTGATAAGCATCTGGTTCGTGGCGTGCGGCGGCTCCAAACAATCCGACGCCGAGCTTCGCCAAAAGCTGGTTGGCACGTGGGTGCCCGACGCCGTTTTGGGGCGGACCTTGACCGGTGAATTGAATTACCGGACGAATTCGACCTTCGATGGCTTCATCACGATTCGACGTCAGGACCTGAACTTGAATGGGCGGTTTGCCGGCACTTGGAGAATCGAGGGAAGCAAGCTCACTTTGCGCTACACCAGAAGCGACGTCCCGAGACTCATCGCCGCGGGTCGAGTCACGGTGGATCGGATTTTATCCATCACCGAAAAAGAATTGGTTTTTGTGTCGGAGGAGGGGCAAAGAGAAACCCGGCGGCGGAAATAAAACGGGAAAGTGGTGGGCTGGCAGGGATTCGAACCCTGGACAAATGCCTTAAAAGGGCACTGCTCTACCAACTGAGCTACCAGCCCCACTCTTTTGAGCGGCGAAAATTAACGACGTTTCCAACACGGCGCAAGGCAAGATTTTTCAAATGAGGTGTAAGGAAGTCTCCGGCTCCGCGACCACCTTTCGAGAGGCGTTCTGGGGTCAAATCACGATCCTCGGGGTAAAATGAGAGAGACCATTGGCAATTGATTTGCAGAGAATCCTTGGCCCGAGAATCAAAAGGGTGCGGCGCAAATCCTTGAACAGCCCGAAACCGCGAATGTCAGTGAGGGATGAGCAAAAGTTTGAAGGGTAGCGAGGACTGAATTCCCAAAAGGCGAAAAGGAATTCCCCGACCGTGCCCTTCACAAAACTTCAAGATCTGTTAGTTTGTTGAGCCAATATGAAACTGTTATCAAAAACCGGGATCGTCGTTTGCGCTGCGGCACTCATAGCCGGGGCGTTGGTCTTTGCGCAGTCGAAGCCGGCGGCGGCAACCAAGGATGCCCATGCAAATTTCACTCCTGCATTTGTTATGAAAGACTTTAAAAAACCATCCGATGAAGAATTGAAGAAGAAACTCGATCCGTTGCAATACGCCGTCACGCAACACGAAAAAACGGAGCCGCCATTCAAGAATGTTTATTGGGACAACAAGAAACCGGGCATTTATGTGGACGTGGTTTCCGGCGAGCCGCTCTTTTCGTCGCTCGACAAGTTTGATTCAGGAACCGGCTGGCCGAGTTTTTCCAGGCCGCTGCCGAGAGTGGACGTGGTGGAAAAGAAGGATGGCTTCCTCGGATTCGCTCGAACAGAAGTGCGCTCCAAATATGCCGATTCCCATTTGGGACACGTCTTCAACGATGGTCCGCAGCCGACCGGCCAGCGCTATTGCATGAATTCCGCTTCGATGCGGTTCGTTCCGGTGGAAGAAATGGAGCCGAAAGGCTACGGAGAATTTCTCGAGCCTTTCGTCAAAGCTGGCTTGGTTAAGACCGGGACCACTCCGGCACCCGCTGGCGCGTCAATTGCCCAATCCGCGAAACGCGAAACCGCCGTCGTGGCGGGCGGCTGTTTTTGGGGAATGGACGAAATCATTCGTAAAATTCCAGGCGTGATCGAAACTTCCGTCGGCTACACCGGGGGGACGACCAGGAATCCGACTTACAAGCAGGTTTGCACGGGTGCCACCGGACACGCCGAGGCGGTGCAAATTGTTTTCGATCCCGCGAAGCTGAGCTACGACAAAGTGCTCGATTTTTTCTTTCGCATGCACGACCCAACCACCTTGAATCAGCAGCACAATGATCGGGGCACCCAGTATCGCTCGGCCATTTTCTACGAGAACGACGAACAGAAAAAGGTCGCCGAACAAGTGAAGGAGCGGTTCAACAAATCCGGGCGTTGGAAAAGGCCGATCGTCACCGAGATCACTCCAGCGAAGGAATTTTATTCCGCCGAAGATTATCATCAGAAATATCTGGTAAAAAATCCCGGGGGTTACACCTGCCACATTTTGCAAGACTGACTCGTGCTGGATAAATAGCTCTGGTTCCACCTTTTCTCTGGTCTACAGTAGTTTTGTCTCGATGAGACTATTGTATGAACACCAAACTATTTTCTGAACTCGGCCTCTCGCCGGAAATCCTCAAAGCCATCGACAAGCTCGGCTTCGAACAAGCCGCGCCCATCCAGGCTGAAGCCATTCCTGTTTTGCTGTCGGGCCGCGACGTTGTCGGCCAATCCCAGACTGGATCTGGCAAAACCGCGGCGTTCGCAATTCCCGCCATTGAAAAAGTCGATCCGCTCAAGCGAGTGGTGCAAGTTTTGATTCTCTGCCCGACGCGCGAACTCGCGGTGCAGGTTTCCGAGGAGGTTCACAAGCTGGCGCTCTTCAAACGCGGCATCAACGCGTTGCCGGTTTACGGCGGGCAATCCTACGAGCGCCAATTTTTTGGCCTGAAGCAAGGCGCGCAAATTGTGATTGGCACGCCGGGCCGCGTGATGGACCACATGCGTCGCGGCACGTTGCGACTCGAAAC
>JBDSIW010000036.1:0-5981 GCA_039917795.1 Verrucomicrobiota bacterium
TTCATTCGCCCCGTGGGGCGAAACGTGTTCGCGGCCACCGTAAGTGCTTTCCACCTGGAGGAAATCGACGTCCTGGATTGGAACCGGATCGCGCAGGATTTCGTCATTGCTGCGACCCACATCGCCGCTGAAAAGATAACGAAACTTTCTCCCGCCCTCGTTGATGTCCAATATGACCTGCGCGGATCCTAGAATGTGCCCGGCATCGACGAACGTGACACTCACACCGTCGATGACGTGAATCGGCCGGTCATAGCCAACGGCGACGATCTGGCGGATGGCTTTCTCGGCGTCGGCGGGTCGGTAGAGCGGTTCAACGGGCGGGAGGTTTTGCCTGGCGCGTTTGCGGGAGACGAATTCTGCGTCGGACTGCTGGATGTTCGCCGAGTCTTCCAGCATGATGGCGGCAAGATCTCGAGTCGCCGAGGTGCAGAAAATGTTCCCGTCAAAACCTTGTTTGCAAAGATTCGGAAGATTCCCGCAATGATCAATGTGCGCATGGCTTAATACAACGGCGTCAATCGTGCGCGGATCAAAAGAAAAACAGCAATTGCGCTCAATGGATTCATCGCGGCGCCCTTGATATAACCCGCATTCGAGCAGAAGTTTTTTTCCTTTCAGTTCGAAAAGGTACATCGAACCGGTCGTCGTCCGCGCCGCGCCGAGGAATTGGATTTGCATCGGCAAATAATGGGAGTGCAAAAAATTGCGGCAAGCTTTTCCACGGCTGTGAATCCACGCTGAGTAAAAATTCGCGCGTTCGATTCCAGACTAAAAAGACGGTGAAGGAGGCGAAGTTTTCATCACTCCGCCTCAACCGACGGTCGGCGGAATGGCAATGGATTCACTAGGTCACTGTCTCAAATCTGGCATAAAAACTTACACCACGCTTACTGTTCAAAAGCGAAAAATATTCGCAGTTGGATAACTTAAGCCTCTAATTAAAATTGAATTAGGATGTATCTAAACGTTATTTTTCACGTCTGATTTCTCCACTCTAAGAACGGCATTGTTGCTGCTGTCCAAAATGCGGACAATGACTATTAAAAACCTGTTCCTCTATTGTTCGGTGATCCTTTCACTCACCGCCCCTACATTATTTGCTTTGCCGACCGCAAGCTTTAGCGATGGCCCGGGAACCACCGGCGGCGGGGAATTTATCGCCCAAACCAGCGCCGACGGCAGGTTTCTGACTTTTTGCCTCGAAGCCTCCGAACCTTTGTCTTACGGAACGATTTACTTTTACCAAATCTCACAGGAGGCGAGATACAATGGAACCACCTCGACTTTGGATCCGCTTTCCCGCCCAACGGCGTGGTTGTATTTGCAATTTCTCGATGAGACGCTGGGATCATTCGGGTCGCTTTACGCTTACGAACACAATGATTCGGACGCGAATGATCTCCAGCGAGCGTTTTGGTATCTGGAAGGCGAGGAAGGGGGATTGAATAATTATTACGCCCAACTCGCGGTGCAGCAGGCGGGGGCGTCCACTCTGGATAACAATGGTTTTTATGCCGTCGGGATTATGAATCTTTGGGGGAATGAAAATGGAACCGGCGCAGGTCAGGACCAACTCATACGGCTGAATTCGGTCCAATCCTCGCCCGTTCCAGACGGCGGCTCCACCCTCCTGCTTTCTAGTTTGGCCATGGGTTCCGTTGGGCTGTTGCTCGGCCACCATCCGCAACTTCCGGTTCTCAGTTCTCAAGCCATTCGCGGCAATCGCCGGTAATCATCCCGATTGAGTCAAGCGGACAAATTCAGAACATTCGTTTCCCGGCATGGTCAACAGTTCGAACTCAGGTTTATTTTTGAAATTTCTCGTGCGAAAAGAGGGAGGAATGGCTGTGAAGTTTCGTCGCGAAGACGAAAAAAAACTCGTGACGGCCGTTCCAGACTCGGAGGCTTCCGTATTTGAGGAACGCTGGCAGGCGGAACTTAAAGCGGTTGAACACGGATTGCGCCACGGAAGCTTTATGGTCGAGGCTCTCAAACCTCGGGATTCAGACTCCTGAAAATCTCAGCCCCGCCGATTTCGAAAAACTGATCTAATACCCTTACCCTGGACGTGCGCCGCGTTGCGGTTTGGAATGACGCCATTCCGCCAGCAAAGTGCGCAACGCCGAGATAAAAGCCAGTGGCTGGTCAAGAAGCAGGTGGTGATTTGCCTCAGGAATAGCGACAAACGGCACGCTGCTATCGAGCACCTTGAACATGTAGTCGGCGATTTCGTTGGAGAAAAGCTGACTGTCCTCGCCGTAAATGACACCCACCCGGCACGCCAGGTTGGAGAGGTCTTCTGACATGTTGCCGATTCTAAATCCTTTGAAGAACTGGTCATCGAATTTCCAACTCCATCCGTCCTCGACTTTCGCGAGTGAGTGGCGGGCGAGATAATCCATGATGAACCGGTTCTGGCAAGGCTGCGCGGGCACGAGCCGAAAGCGCGAGAGTGCTGTCTCGAAATCTGAATAAATTTTTTTCGGCTGGATCGGCGAATACTTCGGGTCGCGTTCCCATTCGTAGTCCGGCGGCCGGACGGGCGCGTCCACCAGGACGACCCCTCTCAGCTTATCGCCGTAAATCAATCCCGCCTTCAACGTCACGAAGCCGCCAAAGCTATGCCCCACCACGACGGTATCTTGCTTAAACCCGGAATCCCCGCAAACCGAAATGATCTCGCGGGCGAAAGTTTCCGGTGAATAATTCTGACGGTGCCCGCTATCCCCCATCCCGCTGAGGTCAATCGCCGCCACGCAATTATGATTGGTGAAATACGGAGCGATAAAATCCCACCAATGCGCGTGGGCGCCGCTGCCATGGACGAGCAGCAACCCGGGTTTTGAAGTATCTCCCCAGCGCAGATAGTGAATCGGGCATCCTTCCACTTCCACGACGCGATCTTCCCTCGGCCCGGCGATGGCGCGGGTGAACCACTCCGGGGCGTCAATTAGGTTTTCGTTCATGTTTGCTTCCGGGGTTTCCCGAACGCGGAATGAAGAAACAAATGAGGATCGAATGCAATGCTGATGTCTCCGGCCAACACTTTTTGCGGCCAGCGGTTGCGCCAGCGATAATTGCGTTGACAAGCGGAATTCGAAACCGCCTCTTATGCGCAACCAATCCATCTATGAAATGTTTCCTCTCCCGACGCGCCCCCTTCATTTTCCTAACCAGCTTTCTCCTCTCCGCAGTCGCGGTATCCGCGAAGGAAACCGCCCTCGACCGCTATGTCGCCAGGCCCGATACGAATTACACCTACAAGCTGGTTAAAACCGTGCCGGGACCAAAGCAAATCACCTACGTCATCGAGCTGACCTCACAGGCCTGGCTCACGACGAACGAAGTCAACCACCCGGTCTGGAAACATTGGTTGACCATCGTCAAGCCGGAGGGCGCGACCAGCTCCAAGGCTTTGCTCATCATCTCGGGAGGAGGCATTGACAAACCAGCGCCCAATTCGGCCGACGCCAGCACCGTCCAGATCGCCCTCGCCACAAAATCGGTGGTGGCGGAACTTCGCGGCGTGCCGAACCAGCCGCTCATTTTCGCAGGAGAAACCAAAGGCAGATCGGAGGATTCATTGATCGCCTACACCTGGGATAAATTTCTCCGCACCGGCGACGAAAAATGGCCCGCGCGACTCCCCATGACCAAGAGCGCCGTCCGCGCCCTGGACACTGTGACCGCTTTCTGCGCTTCC
Source organism: Verrucomicrobiota bacterium (assembly GCA_039917795.1). Lineage (GTDB taxonomy): Bacteria > Verrucomicrobiota > Verrucomicrobiia > Limisphaerales > CANJXF01 > CANJXF01. The sequence continues at coordinate 3,707 of JBDSIW010000036.1, forward strand.
GACGAAGGCGGGAAATTCAAAGTCGATTCCTTCGTCGTCGCCGGCGCATCCAAACGCGGTTGGACCACCTGGACGACGGGTATCGTGGACAAACGCGTTGTGGCGATTGTTCCCATCGTAATTGACATGTTGAACATCGAGCCTTCCTTCCAACATCATTACCAGGCCTACGGATTTTGGGCTCCGTCCGTTGGAGATTACACCGCGATGAAACTGATGGATTGGATGGGAACGCCGGAATACCACGCGCTGATGGAGATCGAAGAGCCTTATCAATATCGCGAGCGGCTCACGATGCCCAAATTCATGATCAATGCGTCGGGTGATCAATTCTTTCTCCCGGACTCGTCACAATTTTATTTCGATAATCTGCCGGGAAAAAAATACATCCGCTACGTCCCGAACGCGGATCATTCGCTGAAGAATTCCGACGCGGTGCAATCACTGGCCGCTTTTTACAGCGCGCAGGTTTCGGGCGAAAAGCTCCCGGAATTCTCCTGGTCGAACGAGAAGGATGGCACCCTTCATGTGACCGTGAAAGACGTCCCGAGTGAAGTCAAACTCTGGCAGGCAACCAATCCGGACGCGCGCGATTTCCGCATCGAATCCCTCGGGCCGGTTTGGAAAAGCACCTTGCTCAAGGCGACCGATGGCATTTACGTCGGGAAAATCGAACCGCCTACGAAAGGTTGGACCGCATTCTTCGTCGAGCTCACCTTCACCAGCAAAGGTCCGCAACCTTTCAAGTTCACGACCAACGTGCGCGTGCTCCCGGACACCCTGCCCTTCAAACTGGAAAACGTGTCAAGACCAAATTGAACGGAGTGGTTACGGTAGGGCGCGTCACTCTGTCCGCGACGCTACCTGGCCAACGAGATGACGGCGCGCACGGAATGACGCGCCCCACCCTCACGAACCAATATTCATTGGTAAATTGTATCCGCTCTACGGTTAATTGAATGTGGCCTCTTGGAGAGACGAGATTAGTTTATCAATCGGAATTTTCTTCCGCAGGAGCGCGAATAGCGCCGGCTGCCACGGGTCGAGGCGGAAATTGATTTTATCAGACTCGCTCAGATATTTTTGCGTGCGCAAATCGTAAACGTGCGCCGATTGGTCAAGCTTTGCTTCGAGGTCGATGGGTTTTTCTAGATATTCATTTCCGCCTGCCGGTTTGAGGTCTTCGCTCATGTGATAATCCACGTTCCGCTCAAAGGCGACGAGGCGGGCAGTGCCAAGCGCGTAGCGGTGAATACGAACGCGGGATTCCGGTGGCAATGTCACTGGCCGCGCGAGATGGCGTGTGTGCGTCTGTATCCAAGCCGTCAACTCGTCTGGTCCCGACTTGAGACGATCTCCGCCAAATCGGGCGATGTCAGATTTCCGCGACGGCTGCGCGCTGCTATTGGCGAGCACGACGTGGCTCTCTTCCGAAGAAGTTGAAACAGGAAACAAATTCTCCAGGGAATTTTCGGCGCGCAATCGTCCCCGCTCGTCGAAGAATCCCGGTGTTCCATCCGCATAAATTTCGTGGGCCACTTCGCGGTCCTGTTTGAACTTCGCAAACTCCTGGATCGCCGCGGTCTCTTTCGCGGAAAGCGCGTAGGACTGCGGCAGCACCAGCACGCCATTCTGGTTCGTAAAAAGATTCCCGCGCTCGAGTTGTTCGCTCGCCACGAAGCGCGGCGTATAACCCAAATCCTGAAATGCTTTCAGCCAACTGTTCCGCACTTTCGCCATGAGATTTTGCTTGGCCTCATAACTGGAGAAACGTCGCAACCAAGTCGAACCATCCACCGTTGATTCCACCAGCCAATCCACCTGAATGCTCGGCTGCGAGTAGTGAATGGCAATCGGATCGTATTCGCGTCGGGCGCGAAGAAAAATTTGCGCAAGCGGCGCGGTCATTTCCTTCAGCACCGGCGCGAGAGCCTTGCCCTTGGCGGTCAGCGCATAGTCGTCGCTTTTCCAATCGATGCAATCTTCGCTCCACCAGACAATGCAACCGCGGTCGCCTTCGAGGAGCAGATGCCAAAGTCGGCGGCGCGCGTGTTCCGCATCATTCTCAAACACCGTCGTCATGACCGGCTTGCCCGGCATGAAGGAGCCGAAGATTTCGCGCGCATTGCCGATGTCGTACGGCTCCACCCAATCGAGAACCTGCGAAAGCCGCCACAAATCGTATCCGCCAAATGCGCTCGGCATCTGCGTGCCTTCAATGCCGACCGGCGTGCGCGGATCAATCGCGTGAGCGGCTTGGCGAATATCTTCCAGC
>JBDSIW010000037.1:0-6643 GCA_039917795.1 Verrucomicrobiota bacterium
GCAGAACTCCCGCACCATTCCAATCGAGTTGAATCCCCCGGGCCACTCTTGAGCTGCGCAGGTGGGTCGCCGCGGGAGGTGTATCGATGGAATAGCGTCCAATTCCGTAGGTGGCGCTCCACCAGAGGACTTCCGCACCAGCTACTTCGCCGGCGGAATTCAGCACCGGATACAATTCCACGCCGCCCTGTGGGATGGCGTAGATGAACCAACCCGTATAGAAGTCGATCGGCGGGGCGGTGGTGCTCGGAATGACGTTCAATGCTTCCGTGACATTGAGCTTGCGCAGCCCTCGCACCTCGCCGGTGTTCTGGTCATGCACCGCAAGCCAGCCCGGCTGGTACGGCATCGGGTTTGGAGAACTGCCTTTCAAAGCCGATTGCACGGACGGATTGTCGAAGGTCCGGAAACTCGGAGTGCTGTAAGCCAGCACCCAATCCTGGCCGGCGAGCGCTTGCACGTCGCTGAGGAAGAACGTGCGATAAATCACGTCCACGCTGTTGGTGATGCTGCTCCCTGCCACTTGTTCCACCGGAAAAGCATCCGCGTTGAATGCGCCCGTTCCACCGATTTGGCGGCGCCGGTTCATGGTCGAGTCAATCCCATTGCTGGTGGAAGGATAGGCAGTTTTGAAGAGGACGTTATCGCCGTTGCCTGCCGGGTCTGGAACCACGCTGCTGATGCCGCCCCCGGATGGAACCGTCTCCGTCTCGGTGAAGGTCAATCCACCTGTGGTTGTGAGAATGCGATCCACGTCTCCGTACCAATCGCGGCAACCGACCACCATGAACGTATTTGTTCCGCTGCCGCGAATGCGAAATTCGGAGAACTGGGTTTTGGCCGGTTGCGGCGTGCCGCCCGGCAAAGTGAAAGCAACCGTCGGTGCGGCAAAGCCACCCCCGCTTTTCGCGTAACGGCGGATCGTGTCGCCCACTCCCACGTAGAGCACTCCTGCTTCATCGACGCCAAAGGCCATGTTCAAATGGTTATCATCCCCAATCGTGCCGGAAGGATATGTGATAACAAGAGCGGTGCCCAACGGCTTGCCCGTTTCGGTATCGATCCACTGGAGCGAGCGGTCCGGGAATTGGCTCGCCAGGTTGGTGTTGTGCGCCACGGTCTCGTTAATTCCGTTGTCGCGAATACCGAGAAGGAGTCGGGTCGCGTCGTATTTCTTCAATCCGGTGAAGACATGCATCACGGAGGAACCTGTGCTCGGCACGGGATTGCTATTCACGTCTGTGTCAATGATGGGGAGTGAGTTTGGCTTTCCCTGCAATTGTTCCCAGAGCGGTGTGATCGGTTTGCTCAACGCTGCAGCCTTGGCGTAACGCGGCGTGCCAACGACGTATCGGCCGTAGCCGTAAACTTCGCTGGTCCAGAGAATTTCCGCAGTGCCGTCGGCCAGCGGATAAAGCGAAACGCTTCCGAGGGCACTAATGAACAATGGCGAATTGTCATCCGGCAAATATTCCGCAGCGCCAGAAACGCAGAGTTGATGCGAGGCGATAAAATTACCGTTGGTGCGATCAAGAATCGCCAGCCAGCCGGGTTTGTCGCCGCCCACCGCCGTCGGGTTGTAAGGCGGGGTGCTGTAATTCACCAGGAAATCCACATCGGGATGAACATCACAACTGCCCTGGAACAAACCAAGATAGCGAGTGAGATTATTGGTGTTGGAGTCTGATTTTGCCGCAAATGAGCCGTCACCCGAAAACACGTTTGCGGGGTCGTTGTAAGGCGGAAACGCCCGGGCTTTATACAATCCCGTGTCCGCCCCGCTGCTGTTGTTCGGATAGCTGCCGCCGTAAAAGGCGTATTCGTCTGGCGCGCCGCTGACCGGATCAGGAATGAAATTGCTGATATTTCCAGCGGCATTGCCAAAACCGCCGTTGATATGCGCCCCCGCCGTGAAGGTGTTCCCGTCCGACGTGGTGAGGAACCAAACGCCACGCGCGCCACCTCCACCGGCGAGAACCTTGGTGTTTATCCCCGAGCCACGGACGCGGATGTGTTGCCAGCGGAAGCCGGTCCATTGGGCCTGGCTGACGCCATTGGCCAATGCGGTTGTATTATCCAGCGTGTAAACGACCACCGGATTCGTCGCAATACCGCCCGTTCCATTTGGAGCGTAACGAATGATCTGGTTTTTGTAGCCGGAATAAATGTAGCCGTCATCCGACACATCGAAACTCCAATAGTAGCTGCCCGGCACACCGCCCGCCGCGACAATATTCGTGTCCAGCGGCACGGGAGTCAGTCCCATTTTCAGCGCGATACCCATCGGCGCGCCGTTGGTTGGATTGATCCAAATCAACGAACGGTCCGGGTATGCATTGGCGAGATTGGTGTTGAAAGCGCCCGATGCGCCGGATTCATCAATCCCATTTTCGCGAATGCCGATCAGCAGGCGATTGGCGTCGTAACGACGCATTGGCCCGATGCAATCCATGCGCGAGAGGCCGTCGCCATTTTCAAGGTCGGTCGTCCAACCATTCAAGCTGTTGGTCAGAATCGGGAGCGGAGCAGGGAGGTTATTGATGAGATACTCCCAGACGGGAGTGATGGATTGGGCGCTGCCCGCGAGTCCGCTCGCCGCCAGAACTCCGAGCGCAAAAAGGCTGCGCAGTGATTTTGTGTGTTTTTTGATCATACAGTTTTGGTTTACTTTATTGCCGTTTCCCGGTGCCTGAGGTCGATGCCGTGGGTTTGGTAAACTTGCGGCAAGGCAACGCCGAAATTGCGATGCCTTGCGATTCAAGTCAACGCCGAAGGGAAGGTGTTTTGCGGGAGTTGACCCGAGCAAACGATTAAAGATCGAGCGAGAAGTTCCTGACCGTTCCTCTAATCCGACCAGATGCGCGCATCCTGGCGAATGTGCCAGCGCTGAATTTTTCCATCCGCCATTTTGATCTGGATCGTGGCTTCGAATCCGTTGGACGATGGGCGCATGATCGGAGCTTCCTTTACGCTCGAAAGCGGAAGGAGCGACAATTCTTCGAGTGACTTTGCCCAACGGTTTTCTTTTTCGTGGAAATCTTTCTGGGCGTAATAAATCCGGTGCAGTTGGTTTTTCGCCTCGGTGGCAGGGTCGGGCAAAAACGAAACCGTGCCGGCTTTCTTTTGGGTAAACTGGACGTAGCCCCACTTTTCGGGACGATGCATATCGACAATCCCCTGTGGCGACCAAATCCAGTTGTCCTCTTTTTTCCCGGCCACCTTTCGGTATTTCCCGTCCACGATTTCGATCTGCCACTCGACGCGCGAAAAATTCACCCGCCATTGTTCGCCTTCAGAAGGCGGAGTTTTTCGCGAGGCGAATTCAGCGAGAGCTTTCCAGGGAAACGCGAGTTCCACCGTCCAGTTTGCATCGGTGCCTGACGGGTTGTTGAGAGTTCCATTGACGTGGACCGCCGTTTTCAATCCCGGGATTTCCCAGCTGTTGAGGGCGGGTCCGCCGTCTTTGTATGGCTTTTTGAGTAGCAAATCCCAACTGGTGTTCAGCGCGTTGATTTCAAACTCGTAGTAATCATGACTGTCTCCGTTCGGATCGATGAACACCTCAAAATCGTTGTCGTTGAAAATCACCGCGTCATGCTCGGTAATAGTCGCCCACACATGTCGTTCTTCGAGTTCCGCGGCCACATAGAAATAATCCTTGTCCCAAAGCATTTTGGCGCGAGTGCGCTGGCGAGGCTTGGTTTTGGTTTCGCCTTCAATGTCCGCAAAATTCTCCGTCCATGGAACACTCTGCCAGGCGGCTTCGTCCAAGCGGCCATCGATTTTCAAGGGCTCAGGAGTCGGATAGCAAACGTAACCCTTCGGAACCATGGCATTCATTTTGGCCCAATCTTCCATTGATCCAGCCAAAAGCCGTTCCGTCGTCGCGCAATGAAGAAATGCGAGGAGCAAAATCACGCGAGTCACGGAGTTCCCGGCCAGCCGAAGAGGCTTCAACTGTCGAGCCCTGAACTTATGCCCGCGCATCGGGCTTGCAAGCGGGCCCGCCGCTTTGCTGTTGGCGCGAATATTGACTTCAAGGTTTTCTCGGCCGCCGATCGATTCCACGTTGATCATGATAAGTTGTTCCTGAGTAAAAATAGATAATGGGAAGTGTCAAAGCACTCTTCGGCGAAACTCACGGAATCCTTTAACTTGATCAAGGGTTATTAATTTTGACTCGATCTCCGCCGGAGAAATTGACTTTGTTTCAATTCCGCCCTCAAATGGCCGCCTTGCATGAAAACACGACGTGGATTTACTCTCATCGAGCTTCTGGTGGTTATCGCCATCATCGCCATCCTGGCCAGCCTGCTTTTGCCCGCGCTGGCGAAGGCCAAGGAAAAAGCAAAGTCCATCAGTTGCGTCAACATGCTCAGGCAAATCGGCCTGGCTTCCCGGCTTTATGCCAATGACAACACGAGCAAATTCTGTTTCACGTTTTGGGTGCGCGGTTCCAATGTGGAACGGAAAGGCTGGTTCAATTTTCTCCAGCCTTACCAGGGCACGAACATTCTGCTTTGCCCGAGCCGCACCGCGAAATTTAACGAATTGATTGCGAACTATCCGAGTCTCGCCGCAGAGAAGGCGATCTCCAATTACTCCGCCAACTTCGCTCTCGGCGGCTGTGATTGGCCGGATGTCTGGCCCTCGACAACCTGGCGACAACTCAAAGACAGCGAGGTTCGCCGGCCCGCTTCGGTGGTCTATTTGACGGACGGCGGAACGCAACCGCTCGTTACGACCGACCCGCTCCGTTGTGTGACCACGAAATCGCCCGAGAAACCGGGCTGCTGGATTGTGCATGACCCGGGCAACGACGCGCCATGCGTCAGTTGCGTCACCTCTTCCAGTGATTTCAACTGGGGCGGGCCGCATCTCCGTCACAATGCGCGAAGCAACGTGGCGTTCGTCGATGGTCATGTGCAGGGTTTGAAAGCGTCCCAGTGGTACTGGTCCGGCACACCTTGGCTCAAGGCAGCGCAAGGTGGACTCTGAGAACGAGCCAACCGCTTTGTCCCGCGTTTTTCCCAATTCGACTTTCGTGAGTCTGACTCTATTCTCCGTGAAATGAATCTCCAATCGACCCCGCCATTCACGAAAGAAGATCCATGGCGCATATTTCGGATCATGGCCGAGTTCGTGGACGCATTTGAAACCCTCTCGCAGGTCGGGCCGGCGGTGACGATTTTCGGTTCCGCCCGGGTCGCGCCAAAAAATCCGCATTACCAAACCGCGGTAGGATTGGGCCGGCGGCTAGCGAAAAATAATCTCGCCGTCGTCACGGGGGGCGGTCCTGGCATTATGGAAGCGGCCAACCGTGGCGCGAGCGACGTCAAAGGCAAATCAGTCGGGCTGAACATTGAATTGCCGCACGAGCAGGCCGGAAACAGATTCGCCAACGTGCCGGTCAACTTCCATTACTTTTTCTCGCGCAAAGTCTGCTTTGTAAAGTACAGCATCGCCTTCGTTTTCATGCCGGGCGGCTTCGGTACGCTCGACGAATTTTTTGAAGTCCTGACCCTGGTGCAGACGCGTCGCATCCCCGCTTTTCCCTTGATCCTCATCGGGCGCGATTATTGGAGCGGCCTGCTCAAATGGGTCAAAAGCACAATGGAGAAAGAAGCGTTCATCGGACCCGACGATATGAAACTGTTCACCGTGACCGACGATCCGGATGAGGCGGTGAAAATTATTCTGGACTACAAAAAGCGCGTCGGTCCGCCGGATGTCACTCCCCAGACCCTGGCGTGAGCGGGCTTGATCAATTGATTTTGGCATTTCTTAAGATCTGGAACCAGGCGATCTCTCCGGTGCGGACCGCCAATCCGAATTGGCTTTGACTGAAGGAAAACATCTGCGATAAAGCGCCGTCTCAAAACACTCATTATGGCGCTGAACAACGCGACAGTCCGTTTGGGGAAACAAAAAACGGTTCGACGCTTTGCCCGGTTGACTCTGCTGCTCGTTGCCTTCTTGTTCAACTTTGCTTCCTCGTCCAAAGCGGCCTTGCAGTTTGACGTTTTTCTCGGCTACGACGGGATTGTTCCCGAGGCGAGCTGGTTTCCGGTGGTCTGTGAAGTGCGCAACGACGGGCCGTCCTTCAACGCCTTTCTGGAAATTTCCTCCGGCCAGTTCAATCAAAATCAGGTGCGACGTGTCCCGCTGGAATTGCCAACCAACACGCGCAAGCGCATCTCCGTCCCGGTCTTTTCCAGCTCCCGTTCTTCGACCTGGAATTTCCGGCTGGTGGATGACAAGGACAAAGTTCGCGCCGAAGATCTGAACAAACGCCCGCGCAAACAAATCGCGTGGAAGATTCCGATGGTTGGCGCGCTGGCCCGTTCTGTTTCTGGAGTCCCGATTCTTCCGCCCGTCAAACCCAACCAGCCGGAAGTTCAGCCCTCTCCCGCGCGCCTTCAACCGGCGCTGTTTCCCGACAACGCCATTGCGCTCGAAGGCCTCGACACGCTCTATCTCAATTCGGAAACCGCCCTGGAATTGAAAGTGGCGCAACGCGACGCCCTTCTCGCTTGGTTAAACGGCGGGGGCCATCTTGTCGTCAGCATCGAGCAGATCGCGGATCTCGGCGCCAGTCCCTGGCTCGCGGACTTGCTGCCCTGCGACCTGACCGCCACGGCCA
>JBDSIW010000038.1:0-4750 GCA_039917795.1 Verrucomicrobiota bacterium
AGTTCGCTACTTTCCTTTGTTCCGGGCGAAAGGACAAAAAATTTTGTAATTCCGATTGCGGATAATTCCGATCCAAACCCCGATCTGGTTCTTGGCCTCGGCTTGGCAAACCCTTCGCCGACAGGTGCGGTGCTGAGTCGTTCCACCGCCGAACTGATTATTTTCGATGACGAGAGTTCAAATGAGTTGCCCGGTTCGGTGGATACGACATTCGAGGTTGGCAGCGGTTTAAATGGTTTTGCTTACGCGCTTGCTTTCCAACCCGATGGAAAAATTCTGGTCGGTGGTGATTTCACCACGGCTAATTCCGTTCCCAGGAATCGCATCGCCCGAATCAATCTTGATGGGAAAACAGATGCCAAGTTTTCTTCTGCGGGAATTTCGGCCGGGGCGAATGACTCGGTGCGATCTGTTGTCAGCCAGACCGATGGCCGCGTGCTGATCGGTGGCTTATTTACAACCGTCAATGCGACCTTGCGGAATCGTATCGCGCGTCTGAACTACGACGGGACTTTGGATACCACTTTCAATCCCGGCTCGGGTTCGGATGGTTATATTTACGCTTTGGCGGAAACATTTATTGGAACCAACACCGCGTCGGCGAAACGCAAATTGATCGCCGTCGGCAATTTCACCACTTTCAACTCCACATCGCGCAGCGGCATCGTTCGGTTGAATGAGAACGGAACGGTGGATAGCGCGTTTGATCCAGGGACGGGCGTGAATGGAACCAACGGCACCGTTTATTGCGTCGCGGTTCAAACCGACGGCAAGGTCGTGATCGGTGGAGATTTTTCATCCTTCGGCAACGTGGCTTACCGGCATCTGGTTCGGTTGAATCAAGACGGGTCGCTGGATACCACTTTCAATGCGGGTTCGGGGCCGGATCGATCCGTCCGCGCCATCACTCTTCAACTCGACGGCAAGATTGTCATCGGCGGTTTATTTGAAAACGTGAATGGCGTCACCCTGAATCATATTGCGCGTCTCGAATCGAGCGGTGCAGTGGACAGTACTTTTGCTCCGGGCTTGGGCGCGAACGATTCTGTCGGCGCGATCTCGCTGCAGGCCGACGGGAAGATTCTGCTGGGCGGCGAATTCACTCGCGCCAGCGGTTTGAACCGCAACCGCATCACCCGGTTGAATCCCGATGGTTCGGTCGATCCCAGTATTAACCTTGGAGCCGGTGCGAACAGCTTCGTCGCCGCGCTCGGCGTTCAGGCCGGCGGCAAAATTATTTTGGGGGGAGGCTTCACGGAATTTGACGGCGTCTCGCGTCCGCGCCTGGCGCGGATTTATGGTCGTTCTATCACTGGCTCGGGAAAAATTGAATTCAGTTCCGCCCAGTTTGAGGTAAATGAAAATGGAACGAACGCGGTAATCTCCGTCCGTCGTTTCGGCGGAACTGCGGGTGAGATTTCGGTCCATGTCACGACCAGCGATGGCTCGGCCCAGGCCGGAACGGATTTCTCTCCGGTATCCATTGACCTCACTTTTGCCGAGGGCGAAAGCATCCAGTCGTTTGCAGTGCCCATCATCGATAATGATTTTATAGAAGCGGACAAAGCGGTGAATATGACGCTCTCCTCGACGACAGGGGAATTTTTGGGAAATCAAACTGCAGCGACCTTGCTAATCAGGAACGACGACGGCGGGATTAGTTTTTCGTCTCCCACTTATCGCTTCGCTGAGAATTCGCCGAGTGGAACGGCATTGATCAACATTATCCGCACTGGCAGTTCGATTGGGACCGCGTCGGTGGATTTCCTCACCACGACCAATGGGACGGCGACGCCGGCCAATGATTTTACGGTGGTCACCAACACGATATTCTTCCGCGAGGGTGAAACCAATAAGGTCGTTTCCATTCCTCTCGTGAACGACGCGATCATCGAGGGAGACGAAACTGTGACCCTGTTGTTGACGAACGCAACCGGCGGAATTCTGAGCGCGCCCACAGCGGCTATTTTGGTGATCGTCGATGATGATTCCGGGCAGGGAAACTTGATGTTCTCGCAAGTGAATTACACTGTGGCCGAGTCAGCTGGCTTCGCAACGGTCTCGGTCATTCGCACCAATGGCAGCCAGGGCTTTATCACGGTTGATTTTTCCGCAGGTGGCGGCACGGCATTGCCGGGCTCGGATTACGCTCCGACGAACGGCACGCTGGTTTTTGGCGACGGCGAAGTCAGCAAATCGTTCTCCGTCAAAATTTTTGACGACGCGCTTCCCGAGGGCGACGAGTTCGTCAACATTACTTTGTCCAACCCGACTGGCGGCGCGCTGGTTCTGGGAACAAACGAGGTTGTGCTCACCATTGCCGATAACGATGTGGCGTTCAGTTTTTCCACACCGGCTTACGTCATCAATGAAGGCGACGGCGACGTTACCCTCACGGTCCGGCGGGAAAACGGCAGCCAGGGAGTGGCGGTCGTTTCCTACCAAACCACCAGCGGTTCAGCGTTGGCTGGCTTGGATTACATCGAGACGAGCAACACTCTGGTCTTCGCCGATGGAGAAACCTTCAAAACTTTCAGTGTTTCCGTTCTTCAGGATTCTTTGGTTGAAGGGGACGAATTCTTTTTCGTGAACCTGGTCAACCCGTCGGCCGGCACCCAATTGGGCAGCCCGACCAACGCGCTGGTGACCATCACTGACGACGACTCCAGCATGAGTTTGTCGGCGGCGGAATACACTGTGGACGAAGGCGGGACGAACGTGACGATTCGCGTGGTGCGGACCAATTCATCCAGCGGAACGGTTTCCGTAAACTTTGCCACCAGCAACGCGACCGCGATCGCCAGTTCGGACTTTATCGGAACCAACGTGACGCTGGTGTTTCTGCCTGGAGAAACGGCCAAGGCCATTGTCATTCCGATCATCGATGATGTGCTGGTGGAGGGAAATGAATCCTTCACCGTCCGGTTGACCAATCCCGCAACCGGAGTTGCATTGGGAAATCCTGCCATTGCGACGGTCACGATTATTGACAACGACGCGGGACTCAGATTTTCCAGCCCCACTTATCGGCTGAGCGAAAGCGGCGTGAGCGCCACGATCACCGTTTTGCGAACCACCGTCACGAACACAACGGTGTCGGTGAATTACCGAACCACCGATGGCACCGCGCGCGAGGGGTTGGATTATCTGAACGCTTCAGGCGTTTTGATCTTCACCAATGGCGAGACCGCCAGGACATTTGTGGTTCCCGTCATTGACGATACTTTAATCGAAGGTGACGAAACCGTTTTGATCAGCCTGTTCGCGCCGTCGGGCCAATCCACCATTATCAGCCCTGGAGCCGCCGTGCTGACCATTGTGGATAACGATGGCAGTGTGATTCTTCCGGCCGGCTCGGCCTTGGAGAGCGAGAGCATTCCCAATGGAGTGATTGATCCGGGGGAAAATGTGTCGTTGTATTTTTCGTTCCGCAACGCGGTGGGCGCCGATACCATCAATCTGGTGGCGACGCTGTTGCCTGGGAGTGGAATAACTTCTCCGAGCGCTCCGCAAAATTACGGCGTCCTGAGAGTGAATGGCGATTCGAGAGCGCGGCTTTTTAGTTTCACTGCATCTGGCACCAACGGCCAGCGGATCACCGCCACGTTTCAACTTCGCGACGGCAGTCAGGATTTTGGAACCGGGAGCTTTACTTATACTCTGGGGCGAACCGCGACCAGATTTTCCAACTCAACCCCGATTACGATCATTGACGGTTCCAGCCCGCCCACGGTGGCTTCGCCGTACGCCTCAATCATTAATGTTTCGGGCATCGTTGGAGCGGTCAGCAAAGTCTCCGTAACTTTGTCCAAACTGAACCATTCCTTCGCCGACGATATCGACGTTCTGCTGGTCAGCCCGACGGGGGAGAAAATCATTCTGATGTCCGATGCGGGGGGCGGAAATTCCATCGACAACGCGACGATCACTTTTGACGATGAAGCGGGGGTTGCTTTGCCGGATTCGGGATTGATCTCCACCGGGACTTTTCGGCCGAGCAATTACTCTAGCCAGCCGTCCGATTTCTTTCCGCCGCCTGCGCCAGTTGGGCCTTATTCTTCTGGCCTTGCCGCACTCAACGGGGTGAATCCGAACGGCGCCTGGTTCCTTTACGTGGTGGATGATGCCTTCTTTAATTCAGGAAATATCTCGGGTGGATGGAGTCTTTCAGTGGACGCCTCCAGCGGTCTGGCTCCGATTGCGGATTTATCCGTGACCATGACGGATTCACCAGACCCGGCTGCAACCAACAATAATCTCACTTACACCGTGACAGTCAGAAACAACGGGCCTTCGACTGCTTCTGGAATCGTGGTGACCGATGTTTTGCCGGCCGGAACGACTTTTGTTTCGGACACATGCGGTTGTTTCACGCAAAATGGCAATACGCTGGCGGGCAACTTGGGATCGCTGCCGCGAGATGGCGCGCGAAGCTTCAATATCGTGGTCAACCCCACAGCAGTGGGGTCGATCACCAATAGCATTTCGGTTTTTGCCAGTGAAGTGGATCCGAACCCGTTGAACAACGCCGCCACTGCGGAAACAATTGTGGACCTACCCCGCGCTGACATGGCGATCGCCGTTTCCGGTTCGCCCAATCCAGTTCAAATCAATGCCACGCTGACGTTCAGTCTCGTGGTGAGCAATCTCGGCCCGGTCTCTGCGACCGGAGTGGTAGTGAGCAATCAGTTACCGGCAGGCGTCGCGTTTCTCTCGGCCAATACCAGCCAGGGCAGCCAGACGCTGGCGG
>JBDSIW010000039.1:0-17010 GCA_039917795.1 Verrucomicrobiota bacterium
GTTTTGGGTGCATTCATAGCTTCTCCTTTGATTGAAACTGATTGGGGTCTTCCGTGATAGGCTCGTTTGCAAAAGGCGTCAAGCAATTGATCGATCGATTTCTTTCAAAGGGTCGTTAGAAGAAAAAAAGGCGAGCGGAAAATTCCGTTCGCCTTTCGATGTCGCGGGGACTTTGAGTGCCCCTCCAAAAACCGACGCGGACAAAGCCGCGCCGCAATCACGTTAATACCGGTAATGGTCCGCTTTGTAGGGACCGTCCGGCGAGATGCCGAGATATGAGGCTTGCGCCTTGGTCAGTCGCGTGAGCTTGACGCCAATCTTTTCGAGGTGCAAGCGGGCGACTTCCTCGTCGAGTTTTTTCGGCAAACGATAGACTCCCACTTTGTAGGTTTCCTTGTTCTTCCAGAGGTCGAGTTGCGCCAGGACCTGGTTCGAAAACGAATTCGACATCACGAAGCTCGGGTGGCCAGTCGCGCAACCAAGATTCACAAGGCGGCCTTCGGCGAGTAAATAAATCTGGCGGCCATTCGGCAACGCGTAACGGTCCACTTGCGGTTTAATGTTCAATTTCTGCACGCCTTTCGCCGTGTTCAGGCGTTCGACTTGGATCTCGTTGTCAAAGTGGCCGATGTTACAAACGATGGCCTGGTCCTTCATTTTCAAGATGTGCTCCAGCGTAATGACGTCGCAGTTGCCCGTGGTTGTGACGTAAATGTCGCCGGTTCCGAGGGTCTCTTCGAGCGTGGTGACTTCGAATCCTTCCATCGCAGCTTGGAGCGCGTTGATCGGATCAATTTCCGTTACGATGACGCGAGCGCCGAATCCACGGAGCGAATGTGCTGAACCTTTTCCAACATCGCCGTAGCCGCAAACGACCGCAACTTTCCCGGCAACCATCACGTCGGTGGCGCGCTTGATTCCGTCCGCGAGCGATTCGCGACAGCCATAAAGGTTGTCGAACTTCGACTTGGTGACGGAGTCATTGACGTTGATGGCGGGCACTAGAAGTTTTCCTGCTTCCAACATTTGATAGAGGCGGTGAACCCCGGTGGTCGTTTCTTCGGAAACACCGCGCCAATCTTTGACCACGTTGTGCCAGAAACCAGGCCGTTCCTTGGCCACGCGTTTCAAAAGATTTTTGATGACCTGCTCTTCGTGCGAACCGCTCGGCGTGTTCACCCAGGTATCGCCCTGTTCCAATTGAAATCCTTTGTGGATGAGCAAAGTCACGTCGCCGCCGTCATCGACGACAAGTTGCGGACCTTTGTTGGCCGGAAACGTCACGGCGTCGAGGGTGCAATCCCAATATTCTTCGAGCGTCTCGCCTTTCCACGCGAAGACGGGAACTCCCGCTTTGGCGATGGCCGCCGCCGCGTGATCCTGCGTGGAAAAAATATTACAGCTCGCCCAGCGCACCTGCGCGCCAAGGTCCACCAGCGTCTCGATGAGAATCGCCGTCTCGATGGTCATGTGCAGCGAACCTGTGACACGCACGCCAGCCAGCGGCTTGCTCGTCGCATATTTTTTGCGGATGGACATCAGGCCGGGCATCTCGTGCTCGGAAACCGTGATGTTCTTGCGGCCCCAATCGGCCAGCGACAGATCCTTTACTTTGAAATCCTTCTTGCTGGTTCCGTTGGATTTCGCGGAGCCGTTTTTGGCCGATCCATTTTTCGCGACCGCAATTTTTGCGGCGGCTTTGCCTGCTTTGATTCGAGCCGGGGTTAGTTTGATTTTTGCCATAAATATTTTCGTTTTGCTTTTGATTAATTATTTCGCGGCGCGTTTCAAGACGGCAGCTTTGTCGGTTTTTTCCCAGGTGATATGATTCAAGTCGTCGATTTTTCCAAAGTGCCCGTAGTTCGTTGTCCGGGAATAGATGGGGCGCAGGAGATTGAGCTGCTTCACAATCGCTGCGGGTTTGAAGCTGAAAACTTCCCGGACCGCTTTTTCAATCGCCTCATCGCTGACCACGCCGGTCCCAAAAGTATCGACACAAACGGAGACGGGCTCGGGATAGCCAATCGCGTAGGCAAACTGGATTTCCGCTTTCGTCGCGAGCCCGGCTGCGACGATATTTTTGGCGACGTACCGGCCCATGTAAGCCGCGCTGCGATCCACCTTGCTCGGATCTTTTCCCGAAAAGGCGCCGCCGCCGTGCCGCCCCATTCCTCCGTAGCTATCGACGATGATTTTGCGCCCGGTCAATCCTGTATCGCCTTGCGGACCGCCGACGACAAAACGCCCGGTCGGGTTGATCAGGAATTGCGTTTTCTTATCGAGCATGTTTCCGGGAAGGACTTTTTGAATGATTTCCTTGATGCAAAAATCTTTGATCTCCTTGTGCTTCACGTCCGCGGCATGCTGGGTGGAAATGACGACGTTGGTGATGCGCACCGGCTTGCCATTTTCGTATTGAACAGAAACCTGGCTCTTCGCATCGGGACGGAGCCACTTCACTTTTCCGGTTTTACGAATGCGGGTGAGCTCGCGGCCCAAACGATGCGCGAACATGATCGGAGCTGGCATCAATTCCGGAGTCTCGTCGCTGGCGTAACCGAACATCAATCCCTGGTCGCCGGCTCCCTGCTCTGCTGTTTCTTTTCCTTCGGCCGACTTCGCATCGACCCCCTGGGAGATATCACGGGATTGCCCGGTGATAATGACATTTACAAAAATGTTGTCTGCGTGGAAAACGTCGTCGTCGTTGGTGTAACCGATTCCCGCCACGGCCTTCCGTGTGATGCCGACGAAATCAATCGCCTCGCTGGGGTTGCGAAATCCAATTTTCGGGATGGTGATTTCGCCGCCGACAATTGCCACATTGCTCTTCACGTAAGTTTCGCAAGCGACGCGGCTCTTCGGATCGACCGTCAAACAGGCGTCGAGAACGGCGTCAGAAATGGTATCGGCAACTTTGTCAGGATGACCTTCCCCGACCGACTCGGAAGAAAAGATGTAGTTTTTGCTCATTTAATTTTCGATTACAGATTGAATTCAAAACACACGTATTGACGTATCTTGATGGGATGATATAACATTCGAAGGGTGGGTCAACCTGATTTTCAAAAATATTTATCCGCCCGATCAATTATGTCTTCGACACTCAAATCTTTGCGCGCCCTTTCTGATCCCACGCGGCTCCGCATCGTCGCGCTGCTGGAAAAAGACGAACTCTCCGTCAACGAACTCCAGGAAGTCACCCGCCTGGGCCAGTCGCGCATCTCGACCCATATCGGGCTGTTGCAGGAATCGGGTTTGCTGCAATCGCGACGCGAAGGAAAACGCACTTTCTATAAATTGAGTGGCACAGCGGACTCCGTCGCGCGGGAATTTATCCTTCTGGCGATTCGCGGGGCGAAAGAAATGGCGGAACATTCCACCGACCAGATCAACCTCCGGCGCATCATTGGTCGCCGGAAAGAGCAGGCGCAGGTTTATTTTAACCAGGTGGCCGGCCGATTTGATCGCTCCTACGGCCCCGGACGTTCCTGGCAGGCCTTCGGACATTTGTTGTTAAGAATCATTCCGCCCATTGTCGTCGCCGATCTGGGTTCAGGCGAGGGCTTGCTCAGCGAACTCCTCGCGCGCCGCGCCAAAAAAGTGATCGCGGTGGACAATTCCGAAAAGATGGTGGCTTTCGGCGCAAACAAAGCGAAAAAGAATGGACTGAAAAATTTGGAGTTTCGCCTGGGCGACCTGGAAAATCCGCCGATCGAAGCCAGCAGCGTTGATCTCGTTATCCTGAGCCAGGCACTCCACCACGCCGCCGACCCCGCCAAAGCGGTTGCCGGGACCTATAAAATTCTTAGGCCGGGCGGGCAACTGTTATTGCTCGATTTATTGAAGCACCCGTTTGAGAAAGCCCGCGAACTCTACGGAGATTTGTGGCTCGGTTTTGCGGAGGGCGATTTGCATCATTGGCTGGAAACTGCTGGATACAATAAAATTGAAATCAACATCGTCGCCAGTGAGGAACAGGAGCCATTTTTTCAAACCGTCCTTGCTGGCGGAACGAAGTGAAATCTGGATCCGACGAACCTCAAAGTCCGCAGCGAAGGGTTTGGATCAAAGCTTCGTCAGACCCGCGATCCAATTCGCGATTTCGTCGTCGCTCGCCTTGCTTTTTGATCCCTTGAAAACGTCAGTCGCCTTCACTGAGGAATAAATCTCACCGATTGGTGACACCGGAAATTTCTCGCCCGCATCGTGCAGCAATAGAGGACGGGGTGCTGCGAGAGTCGCTACGCCCTCGAAGGAACCCAATTTGCGCAAGCCAGGGATGAATAACTCCGTTTCCAGCAGCGCCGCATCGGACAACGGATCGATTTCGTCACCGTCCGCGACGACCGCATCCGCTGCGGGCGAAGCGAGCAGGGTCCACAATCCTGCGCGACCCGTTCCGCACAAGACGACTTTGTCGCCCGATTTGCGGGCAAGTTCGCAAGCGCTTACGAGTTCGCGAACCCGCTCTTGGGCGAAGGTTCGATTATACGTGGTGAAAAAAAGATCCGCCTGTTTTATCTCTGTGCGCGCGGCTGCGGGAAAGTTCATAACCATTACTTTGAATTTGCGATCCGAGAGCGCTTTCGCCAGCCCCAGCAGAGTTTGGTTCGTCTCGTCGATAAACGCGGATTTCCCTTTTGGGTCGGCCAGAACAACTGTGCCGCGCGATTTCCCGGATTGCGGGAGAAGAGTGAAATCGACGACCGGTGGTTCGGAACCGACCAATTGCATCGTGTGTTTCCACGCCGGGAGAAAAACTTTTTTATAATCCGCCAGCGAACCTTTGCCTTTTGGTTTCAACTCCCGCAGTTGGGCGATGGAATCCGCCACCATTCGCTTCCTCAATTCAATTTCGGTGATGGCATCGTCGGGCAATTTATCTTCGGGGAAGACCCGCAGTTGGGCGTCGGGTTCCTTCGTGAATTTCGCCTCTTTTTTGGCGGGGTGACGCGCCTTCAAGGATTCGTCGAAGAATTCGTAAACCGCCTCGCGACTCGTCTGGTTGTAGTTGTGCGGAAAATTAAAAATTTTGTAGCTCAAATTTTCTCCATGATGAAACAGGTTGTAAATGCTCGCCACATTTGGACCCTCCACGCTCAGCATGGTCCGCGTCCAATCCCCGGTCGCACCGACCATCAATTGCGGACGCGGCGCGGCAGCGGCGGCGATCTCCATGTTGGAATACTCGACCCGCAGGCCGGGCGCATTTTCGCAGGAACACCCGCCCTGCATCGAATGGGAAACCATCACGATGGGCGCCTGTGCTGCAAGGCGGTCATCAATAGCGCCGAGAATAAATGTTTGTGTGCCGCCGCCCGATTCGCCGGTGCAAGCCAGACGTTCCTGGTCCACGTCGGGGAGTGACTCCAGAAAATCGAGCGCGCGAATGCTGTTCCAGGTTTGCAAGCCCATCAAATTGATATTCCAAAGCAGGTCCGCGTCGTTCGTCCCGAAGGACCGATGCCGCTTGTAAAGATTTTTCCCCTCGCCGGAGGAAGGTTCGTCTGCGGGAAAAAAAGTGTCGTTGTAACCCACCATGTCGTAGGAGAAGGCGATCATTCCCTGTTTCGCGAAATTAATGCAGCGTCCCGCAATGCTCCCCGTATCGGTGTCGGCCATGCGGCCATTTTCCCAGTGGCCGTGCGGATTCAAGATGGCTGGAAATGGGCCTTGCCCCACGGGCCGGTACAAATTTCCCGCGACGTAAAATCCCGGGTAGCTTTGGAAATAAACTTTTTCGATGGTGTAATCGCCCCGCACCACTTTGTCGGAAACCCGAGCCTTCAGCGGCGAGCGGGCAGGCATCGGCCAAAGACCGCAGCTCACCAGGATCTGTTCGCGAATTTCCTTCGCACGATTTTTCCATTCCGCCTTGCTCTCGATCTTCGGAAACGAGCGCGGGGTATTCAGGTCTTGAAAGGCGAATAAATTCTGCGCGGTGAAAAGAACAACGAGGCTGAAAAGGATTTTGTTCATCGGTGCGAAAACAATGAGCCAACGGACAAAATTGAAAAGAATTTTCAAAGGCGAACTCTGCCCGGAAGGAATTTAACCGGCTTGTTCTCTTGCTCGACTCCGCATCCCTGAACCACTACAACCTGCGCCATGACATCGGCGATAATCGTTGCGGCGGGAAAAGGCACGCGCATGGGTGCGAATATGGACAAGCTTTTTCTCGTTTTGGCCGGGCGGCCCGTCATCGCCCACACCTGGCAGCGATTCAACGACGCTACGTGCATCGACGAAATTGTGATGGTCGTGCGCGAGGGAATGCAAAACACCTTTTCGGAAATGGCCGCCGAATTTGGATTTAAAAAAACTTTTCGCCTGACGGTGGGTGGAAAGGAGCGGCAGGACTCGGTTTGGAACGGGCTGGAACAATTGTCCGCCAATTCGGAAATCGTGGCCATCCAGGACGGCGCGCGCCCGCTCACGAGCGAAGAGATCATCGAATCCACGGTAGCGGCAGCGCGTGAAATGGGGGCCGCCGTAGCCGCGCAACGAGTGATCGACACCATCAAGTCCTCGGACGATGGCTCAAACATTTCCCATCACCTCGATCGCCAACGCCTTTGGGCCGTGCAAACCCCACAGACTTTTCGCGCGGAAATAATTCGCCACGCGCTCTCCGCGGTGAGGGAAAAAAATCTCGTGATCACTGACGACACCGCGGCCTGTGAATGGATCGGCCAGCCCGTGAAACTGGTGGAGAGTTCAACGCCGAATCCAAAAGTAACGGTTCGATCCGACCTTCCGTATCTTGAATTCTTGCTGAAAAGTTAGAATACGCTGATTAATTTTATTCGCAGGGCTGCGGGGAGATTTTTCGCGCGGCTACTTGAGGGCGGTGGTCCGGGCCTGATGCCACTGGTGATCACTTTTATCCGCCGGAGTGCTGAGCACCACTGGGGTGAGATTGGCGTAGTCTTTGTATTCGATTTTCTTGGCCCGCAGTTTCGGACCTTTCCACGCTTTGATCTCGGAATGTCCGTCGGCAAACGAATACCCGCAGGCGCCGTTATGAAAGCTGGCGGGAATATCTGCCCATTGGGTCGCAGTATTCCCGAGCGCGGTGTACATGCATCCGTCGTTCATGCTGTCCGGTTGCTCATCAATGAACACCCAGGCCATCGCTGGAGTGGGCTTGATGATGTCACTGGCTTTCAAATAAAGACGGTAGGTGCCAAATGTTTTGCCGGGCTCGAAACCCATGCAGCCGTTCATCGAAAGACTGCGGGCCCGACGGCTCCATCCCCTCGTTTTCTGGATGGTGGAAACGTAAACGTCCGCTGGGCATTTATAAATGTTCTGCGAGGAAGCCGCGTATCGCGCAAGTTTCGCGTAATTCGGATTCGTGAGAAAAACCGTATTGGTGTTATCGGTGGAAGTAGTCCAATCAAGCCAGCCGGCGACCCATCCGTTCGGGTTGGAACCGCCAGTAGCGTTACCACCACTCATGTTTCCGACCAGAACTCCATTTGCGTCATCTGCGTACATAATCCAGGCCAGCGCCAACTGCTTTGTGTTGCTCATGCATTGGATACCCAGCGCCTTGGCTTTGGCTTTGGAAAGCGCCGGCAAAAGCAAACCGGCCAATATCGCAATGATGGCGATGACGACCAGTAATTCGATTAAGGTAAACGCGCTGCGAAAAGTAGGGCTCTGCGAGGCACGCGAATTTGAAATTGTGCGCATAAAATTAACAGGGATTTGTTCGCAGAACAATCTGGCCACGCCGCCCAATTGCAAGCCTAAAACCGGTCCGAATCGATGCTGAATGAAACCGGCGAACTTTTTTTTCTGGCGAAAGTTCAAGAAAAACGTCTCTACGAAATTCTCCTAAAAAAATTCCGCGCCGTGGCACATGTCGCTATGCTTAACTCCTCCAGAGAACAATTTTTCACCTGCGCGGCGACTTCGGAAATCTCTTTCACGTAACCGGGCTCGCAGCGCTTTCCGCGATACGGAATGGGCGCAAGGTACGGGCAATCGGTTTCCAACATGAATTGATCCAGCGGCGTCTCGGCAAGGGTATCGCGGATATTCTGTCCGTTCTTGAAAGTCAAAATGCCCGTAAAACTGACGAGCGAACCCAGGGCAATAATTCGCTTCATGGCGGCGGCGTCATTGGCGAAGCAATGGAAAACTCCCCGCACCCGGCCCACGAAAGGTTGCATTTGGGCAATCGTGTCTTCGAGCGCGTCGCGCTGGTGAACCACGCAGTTCAACCCAAACTCGGCGGCGACTTCCATTTGTTGGCGGAAAATCTCGGCCTGCTTGAGCTTGTAACATTCGTCGTCTGCCGACAGCGCGCCCGCTGTGACTTGCCTTCCCTCAGTCGTCGTGGTCGAAGGGGTCAATCCATGCGCGTCGCTCTGACTGGGCAAACGGTGGTAATCCAGACCCGTTTCGCCGATCGCGACCACTTTCGGGTGGGCGGCCCATTGGCGCAACGGATCGCGCAAATCGTCGGGCGCATCGAGCGCATTGGTCGGATGCCAGCCCACAACGGCATAGATGGAGTCGTATTTTTCGGCTAGCGCAACTGCCCGCGCGCTGCTTTCGAGGTCAGTGCCGATGGAGATGATTTTCGCAATGCCCGCAGCATGGGCGCGTTCAAGAATCTGCGGAAAATCGGGGGCGAATTCGGGATAATCGAGATGCGCGTGAGTATCGTAAAAAATCGCCATGCGTGGAATTGTCAGGCGGAAAGGCGGCGGTCGCCAAGATTATTTGTCTTGAAAGAAGGACAGTTACTCGAACTCCGTGAGGGTTGATTTTCGCGCCCGCACCAAAAAAATCACCGCGGGAAATTTTATTCCATCGGCGGCCAGCGAACGGACGCGAGAGAAGCCCGAATCATCGCATAGATTATCACCCCAACGATGGTCTCAACCAGCACGAGCCACCAAAACCACCCGCCCGACCAAGACCAGGCCGTCAGGCCGGCCAAGGCGAACGAAGCGATCATGACCCCAATCATGGTCAAGCCGCGTCCGGCCGATTTTGCCTCCTCGGTGGGCAACGAAAAGGGAACACACTTTCCACCCATGCTTGGAATCAGCGAAAAAACCGGCAGGGCAATAATTCCCGGCAGCAAAAGCAAAAGACGGGTGGCATCTCCGGGCACAAGCCAAGCGACCAAGGCAAACAAACTCAGCATCGGCAACGTGAGAATGCACAGAACGGCGCGGCGCGCGCCGTGGCAAAGTGCGATCGGGCCGACCATTGGCGCAGCCCGAAATAAATCCGTCGCCTGCCACTGCTGCGAATATTGCAAAAGGCTCAGTCCGAGCAACGGAATCAGGCCCAGATACGCTCCGGAAAACGCGACGCTGAATCCGCCGTCATGCACCCCACCCCGACGCGACTGCAACAGAAAAATCAGCGGCATCACCAGCACGGGCGCCAGACCCGGATACACCCGCAATTTCACGTCGCGATCCCGGAAAAGATATGCAGCCGTTAGAAGAAAAGCCGCCCGCGAGACGGAATCGCGCAGCCACCACTTAAGAGGCGGCGCTTGGACCATGGCCGCAACCCAGCGCCGTCCGCCCGCTTTTTTCGGCCGCGACACGCTTTCCCCCAGCGATTGCAAACCTGATTCGTAATCTTTGGCGAGCCGACCGAACGCGAGCCAAAGCACAACTATGGTGAGGAACAGCGCTGCACCGCCGAGCATCCACGAAGTAGGAGCCCGACTGCCAGCGAGCGCGTCGTCAAATCCAGCGAACCAGGCCGGCGGCAGGAGAGCGATCCACCACGAATCCAGTCCGAGCCGAAGATTTCCGCCGAAGCGCGCGATCAATTGCGGGACTAGTTGCCCGCCTAGAACGGCGGCGAGAGCAACGATGACTTGCACGGTGGTCATTAACCCTTCCAGCTTTTCGCGCCCGAACCATCGGAGACAAAGTTGATACGTCACCACCACGAACCCAGTGCAAAACAGCGCTTCAAAAGCCGTCGATATGACATGCGCAAGAGGGAAGAGCCAACCGCCGTCCGGCGAGCGTACCCCGATAAAAAAGCCCGCAAGATTAAACGCCCCGGCCAGCCAGAGCGAAACCTGAACCAGAACACCGATCTTCGCCCAGAGCAACGTGCGCGGAGCAATCGGCCGATGCAGGAGAATATCCGCCTCCTCCTTGTTAAATAGAATTTCACCCGCAGAAGCCGCGACAAACATCCCGAGAAAAACCAGGGTCATCGCATGGAGATAAAGCGCCAGGACAAAGATCGGTTGCCGTTGAAAGGTAAGCGCGACCAAACCAACCAGCGCATACAGAACCACGGTCAGGGCGAGCTTTGATCCGACCGATTTCGGCGCGGAAGATTTGCGAAGTCCGCGCGAACTGCGCCCGCGCAAAAACAGCGTCAGAAAAAGCCGGTGCAACGTCCGCTCTGGGGAAACTGCCGGATTCAAAATCGGTGGCGCTGAGTTTGAAGCGGGAATCATGGCCGGAATGTTTTTGCGAAATCTTCGGCACGCCGTTCCAGTTCGGTACCGCCCGTGATGTCGGTAAACAACCGTTCGAGCGTCCCGGAGCCACGCGTGGCGACGAGTTCGTCAGGACGGCCATCAAGCAACAGTTTGCCTTTGTCGATTATGATCACGCGATCGCATACGCGTTCCACGACATCGAGGATATGCGAACTGTAAACGATGGTTTTGCCTTCGCGCGCCAGCGTTTGGATCAGCGTCTTGAAGCCGACCGCGGCATTGGCATCCAGGCCGTCGAGAGGTTCATCGAAAAACACGACCGCGGGATTGTGCAGGAGAGCGGCTGTGATCACCACCTTGCGCCGCATTCCCTTGGAATAAGCTCCGAGAAGTTTGTCGGTCAGGGTGGCGAAACTCAGGTCGAAGAAGGCGGTAAATTGCTGGATGCGGGCGCGGGCGGCATCCTGGGGCAGCGCATACAAGGCGGCGACCATTTCTAAATATTCGAGGCCGGTCAATGACTCGAAAACCGCGCCCGATTCGGGAACGAATCCGACATGGCGTTTCACTTCCATGGTTTCGCGTTGAAGGTCGAATCCGCAAACCGTGGCAGTCCCGGCGGACGGTTCCAACATGCCGGTCAGCATTTTCAACGTGGTCGATTTTCCCGCGCCATTGGGACCGAGGAACCCCACGATTTGACCCGCCGGAATTTCAAAGGAAAGCGCGTCCACGGCAACCTGCGTCCCGAACCGTTTGGTAAGGTTTTGGAGAGAGATCATGTTTTCGCGATGCTTTATGTCTTAAAAAGAATGGGTTGTCTATCGAATGAAAGACTGAGCCCGCTCCGCGAATTTGGTAACGATGGAACCAAGTCGTCCTCGCCTCCGCCTGTTGCATTGCGATCTGTCAAGATCACCTCGAATCCCACCAGAAAATACCTGACCCAACTTTCAGAGACTAGTATGATGGCGCAAGGCCCAGGAGCGTGGGAAATTTAGCAAGGTAAACAAATGATTATGACCATCGCGTTTCTAATAATCGGCGTCCTGTCTTTGGGAATTGCCTTTGAATTAAAGGCCGCGGCGATAGCTCCCATCGGATACGAAGACGAATCCGGTTTCCATTTTGGAAACAAATAAGGGGCGGCCTCGTTTAAAGATTGAACGATTCCTCCTATCGTTCGTTTCGAAGGGGCGGCAACGTGGCCAAAGAATTTCGATGTGTAGACTTCGGTACATCATCTCCAAAAGAGCGCCGGACTTTCGGATTTTTCTGAAATATGGAGAAGAAATGAAACCATTTGCGTCGTTTATCTGCCTTAGGGTTCATTAAGGGAAAGCCTGATCCGTCTCAAAGAGGCTGTAAAGCGTTATTGCATCGGACTCGAAACAGATTCACCGGAGAGCGATGGGACAGTCCCCCTGGATTCAGCGGTGCGGCGTTCACCGGTCAATTGGCCGGACAGCGCCAGCGCCAGAATTAATCCTAACATCAGGCCGAGGGTCAATCCACGGCCCGTGGCCAGAAGAATCCCAGCGTCTTCGCTCCCCGAAATCATGACCGTGTGCGAATCGACCAGAAAACGCATAAAAGCGTAAATGATCCCAAGAGCCCCGACGGTAGTGAAAGCGACTTTCGCCCAAGCGGCCCGGGAGCGGCCTTTGTCAAAGCCAGCGAGAATAAAAAGTGCAAATACAAAAGAGAAAATCAAGTGAGTCCAACTGCTGGAACTGAGCCCCTGTGCTGCAAAACCAGTGAAAATTCCAATTGCAAACAGCACCAGAATGGCGGGCATTTTGAAATGCGAAGATTCTTCGCAATCCCGGCTTTGTGAATTTCTCCTCGGCATGGTGAGAAATTATGTCGTGTTCGAGCTCTGCGAAATCAGCGCATTGCTTAACTCTTTGGTATCAAAAGCCCTAAACTCCTGCCCCGTAACAAAGATCTCAACTCTGGCTCAGCCGCTTTTTGGGAGCATCAAAAAGCATTTTGTGCGCTTCCTCGAGAATCGCGGGAATATTCGCGGCGAAGGGATTTTTGGAAACGGCGGCGCGGAGCATTTTCGGATCTAATTTTGCAGCCGTCTCGCCAGGGAACCAATGGTCGCCCTGCCCGAGTAAATTGTAGCGCATCTTGCCCCACGCCGTTAGATCGAGCGACTTGGCAAACATCCAGAGCCGGAGAATTTCCGAGACATTTATTTCACCCGGCACATCGACATAATTCGGCAAATTCCGAAACCAATTCGCGCGCCAATCGGAGCCGAGAGCGCGGTCGATTTCGGCTCGAAGCCTTTCTTCGATCGGCGCAATCGTCGCGGGAATCTGTTCGTAGAATTTCAAAGCGGCGACATGCTCGTCGAAATCCGAGGGGCGGGCTGCGCCACAACTCAAAGTGTGGACTTCAGAGCGTCCCAGGCAGAAAAGGTCGTTGAACTGCATCGGGCTGAGAGGCGCGCAGAGATCAACCAATTTCTTCGGCGGCTCGTATAGTTTTCCGCCCTTGTCATTCGGGCTTATGATGAAGACCCCGAGATCTCTTTTCCGCGCGGCCTCGATCGCGGGCCAGTTGAGGTCATTGACAAAATACCAATGAAGATTCACGTAATCGAATTCATCGCTATTGACCGCGTCCAGAATAATGTCCGTCGTGGCATGCGTGGAGAAGCCAAGGAATCGAATTCGCCCATCGCGTTGCAACTGGCGCGCGGCCACGACACACCCATTTTTTTGCAGGGAAAAATCCAGCAACTCGCGATTGTTGATCCCGTGCAGCGACAGCAAATCCACGTGATCGAGCTTCAGATATTTCATGGAGCGCTCGAAGGTTTTAATAAACTCCTTTGCGTCCGCCGTCGGACCCACCTTGGTTTGGATAATGAGTTTTTCGCGGGGCAACTTGGGTAGAATCTCGCCCAGCTGCATTTCAGAAGTGCCATAACCCCGGGCGGTTTCGATGTGATTAATTCCCAGCTCAATCGCACGATGAATTGTCGCTTCGAGATTTTTTTGGTTTTCCGCCGGAATCTCGTTTGGCGCGACATCCTGCCATTTGTGTTGAAAGCGCATTCCCCCGCAGGAAAAGACAGGAATGGAAAGTTCAGTGCGTCCGAAACGGCGGTATTTCATCGGCGGAAACTAGAGCAAGAGTACTGAGGTGGCAATCATCGGGAAGAAAGGAATCACGGACTATTTGGCGTTGATCGCCCGGATCGGTTCGCGCTTTCCGTATTCGCCAAGATCGTCCTGATAGAAAAAGGCCATGCAGGAACTTTTTCGCCAACTTTGGAATCGCTGGATGAAATACATATTCTCGAAGGACACCCAGCGCGCAGAACCATCGACATGAACCTGGTTGCCGCCCTCAGGCAGGTTCTTTACGTTTGGATGTGGAGGCAAATCGCCAAACGCGAGATCCTTTCCGCCGCCCCACGCGTTGTCAATTTTCATGGTCGCGTCTGCCGCTAACACCCAGAGCGGTTTAGCTGTCGTGAGCTTAAGCGGACTTGCAGAGGGCAAAACACCTCGTGGGGTAATCCAATTGGTGATCCCGCCAAAGTATTGGTAACCGATCAGCCATTGATCGTATTGCGGTTCGTAAATGGGAAATGCCGGACGATTCGGGCAGGTCCAGATTTTACTGAGCAATCCAGCGGAGGATGCAACTTTTTCGCCCAACGGGTCTAATGCGATCTGCACGGAACTATCACGTGCCGGGAAAAAAACGTCCTGATTGTCCAGTGCATACATGGTGCAAGCCTTGGAAATTTGAGAAAGATTATTCAGGCAGACCGCCCGGCGACCTCTTTCTTTGGCGCGAGACAAGGCGGGTAAAAGCAAAGAGGCGAGGAGCGCGACAATTGCGATCACCACGAGCAATTCCATGAGAGTGAAGCCCATTCTAGTATGGACGAAAGCCATTCGAACCGGATTTTCTCGATTGAACTTCGTGCGGAACACAAATGCACATTAGAGTTTTGAGGTGGAAAATCAATCCTCTTAACCCTGAAAGAAAATCCTTGATCTGCTGACTTGGCCTTCATTGAAACTGCAACTGGGAATTCATTATTCGCGCAAATCTTGTCGGACGCAGATGTGAATTGGGCCGCGGCACATCCGCGCATTGACTTGCCAGGGGGTGGCCGATACCGTCTTTCTCACAACAAAAAATTCTTCTTTTCTCATGCTCGAATCCATTGAAAAACTTTTAATCCTTCAGGATCGGGACCGTAAAATTTCCAACGTCAAAGGGGAACTGGCTCGCATTGAACCGGAGCGGCAGAATTTGCAATCGCGAGCCTCGATCACCCAAGCCAGCCTCGACGCCGCCAAGCTGCGTGGCAAACAGATTGAATCGCAACGCAAGGATCTCGAGCTCGAGGTGGAGGCGCAAAAGCAAAAGATCGACAAATATTCCATCCAACAGTTTCAAACGAAGAAGAATGAGGAGTTCAAAGCAATCGGGCACGAGATTGAAGGTTGCAAGGTTTCGATTTCACGAATCGAGGATCAACAATTGGAATTGATGGAACAGGCCGACGCCGCGCAAAAGCAAGTGGCGTCAGCATCTCTCGCCGCGAACGATGCCAAAAAGCATGTGGATGGGCAGATCGCCGACCTCGGCAGCCGGGAAGAAAATCTTAAAAAGGAACTAGCAGATCTTTTGAAGAACCGCGAAGAGCTCGCGGCTGCCGTTGATGAAGACGCGCGCTCCCGCTACGATCGACTTTTGAAAAACAAAGGCGGCAACGTGGTGGTCGGGATTCAGCATGGCGTCTGCGGTGGTTGCCACATGAAATTCCCGATGCAAATTGTCCTTTCCTGCAAACGTGAGGAAGACATCGTGACCTGCCCTAATTGCGGCCGGATTCTCTACTACACGCGAGATATGGATATGGCCGTAGCAGATTAAGAAAACGCGCCTGTGGTAAATAAAACGGGCCGGATTTCTCCCACCCGTTTTCAACAACTGAATTGAATTTATCCTACAAATTTTAAGAATTGATCGCACCTTGTAGAAAATTTCCATTTGGATACTATCCACTCGATTTTGGGAGAGCGGAGAATCGCTTTCGGCGCAAGCTGGAGGAGGAAAGTCCGAACACCGCAGGGCACGATGCCGCGTAACTTTTCGCTTCGGCGGGAAGATACACGCGGGCGGAACGCAAAAACGTTTTGACGGACAGTGCCACAGAGAACATACCGCCAATCGAAAACCGGCTTCGGTCGATCTTCGACGGTAAGGGTGAAAAGGTGGTGTAAGAGACCACCGCGCCGAGCGCAAGCGAAGCGGCACGGAAAACCCCATCGGGTGCAAGGCCAAATAGGGAACCTTGGAGCAGCTCGCTCCAGTGTGGAGAAATTCACCGGGTTCCGGGTACGGCTGCTGAGACAAATGATTCTCTCCGCTCGCAAGGGCGAAGACAAAATTCGGCTTACAGCTCTTCCAAAATCAGTTCTGTTCCCTCGGAACGGGAATTCCTTTTTTAAGAAATCTGGAAGAATTCAACTACCGGCCGCGAATCGTTTTCTCATCTCCGTTGGTCGAGACGGGTGGAAAATGTCCGGAATGGAAAGTGACGGAAGTCATTCCGTTTTCGGCCTCAATCTGAAGAATTTTTCGCCCCTCTTTGGATTTCGTGAGCAACAAGCGAATAGGCTCGATCACGGAATGATTGATTCGCCGTTCTCCAGCGCGTCCAAGGCAAATGGTGATAATGTCACTGCACGCGTCCGTTTTATCGAACGTCATTTTCTCCAAGGGAAAATCGCGGGCAATCTCGTTGGTTAATCCGTCCCGCGCCAGCAGATCCACATTCAGCAGGGAGCCGCGATTTGACTCCGTGAATCTCTCGCAAAAACCGGCCCAATCTTCGCTTCGAATTTCCTCGTTCTTCATAGTTCTCAATCTTAATTCCCTGACGCGTTTCTTTTACTCCCTTTCAACATTAAGTCGTGGTTCGCCTCTTCGACACCTTCGTGGGTCAATCGCTCGGCGACCGATTCCTCGTCGGATGAGGGACTGTTCGCCACCAGATCACCGGAGGAACCGGGATTTTCGTCCCATTTCGTCAAACCTGCCAATGGTTCTTCCGGTTGCTTTTCTTCTGCATCCTCCTGCCCCGAGAGTTCCCGCTTGGCCTGCAACCAATCGGCGTCCGAGAATTTTTCCCTGCCATTGATTATCGCCAGTTCCTTCGCGCGCTGCGTGACCATCTCGCTCGTGATCGTGCCAATGCCGTGAGCGTGATTTGAGATTCTGCCGCTTTTTCCTTGGGATATTTTCATACGAAAACCTTAAGCATAAAGTTCTCCCGCGCAACCTCAGCTTTCAATCAGGCATTCCGGAAGAAAGCTGGCAAATGGGAAAAAGTTTTGCCACGGAGAACCTGCATTCAGTGAAAAGCCTTCGGCAAAACCCAAAATCTGTCGGGAGCGGATCGAAAGCCGGGGTTGACGAATTTTTCTGCAAAGTTTAGTACTCTTCGACACTGGGTATCCAATGACCTACAAAGAATTCAAACGAGACGTATTGGTGATCTTCAGCCAGACCTACGATGG
>JBDSIW010000040.1:0-19217 GCA_039917795.1 Verrucomicrobiota bacterium
GGAGCTGGATTTGCGGATCCAGCGGGAATCTGAAGCTTGATTTGTCCTGTAACTTTCTTTGCCATAAAATTAATTCTTACGCTTTCTCAACTTGCCAATACTCCAGTTCAACCGGCGTATTGCGTCCGAAAATATTAACGGTGACCTTTAATTTGCCGCGTTCGGGCTCAATTTCTTCAATTACGCCACTGAAATTTAAAAACGGCCCGTCGTTTATTTTTACCGTTTCGCCCGCCTCAAAATTGACCTTCGGCTTCTCGGTATCTTCTGATTCCGAAATCTGAGCTTTGATCGTCGCCATCTCAGACGGCGAAACCGGAAGCGGACGTTCGCCACCGACGATGCCGATTTTCCCGGGAGTGTCCTGAATAAAATACCACGGTTTATCCAGAATCCGTTTGTTGTCATCCAACAGAACCATATCGATGTAAACGTAGCCAGGATGCAACTTACGGGTGGTAACCGTCTTTTTCCCGCCACGCACATCAACGACCTTTTCCACGGGAACGAGAACTTCCTTGATGAATTCGCCCATCTCTTCCTTCTTCAGGCGCTTTTCAATGCTCTCTTTGACCTTTTGTTCCTGGCCAGACAACGTATGGATGACAAACCACTGACTTTGCATGCGAAATCTTTTTTAAACGATGTGGCGAATAATCATCGCGAAAACGAAATCAACCACAACTGTGAAGCCGCCAAGCAACGCAATCGCCACCACCACCACCACCGTTGAACCCTTCAATTCGTCCCAACTTGGCCACGAACATTTTCTAAGTTCTTCCTGGGTTTCACGAAAATAATTCGAGATACGCAGAAAAGCGCCCTTGCGCCAAAGGAGCGCGAAGACCACTGCGGCAACCACGATCCCGATTATGACTGGCAAATGTTCTTTCACGTGCTTTTCGTTCTTATTTCAAAACATCCAACTTCGAACACTGTAGTAGTTTCATTCGATGCTCGGCGTTCGTTGTTCAATGTTTCCCAATCCCATGGCGGAGAGGGAGGGATTCGAACCCCCGTTGGCTGTTACACCAAAGCGGTTTTCAAGACCGCCGCGATAGACCACTCTGCCACCTCTCCCGTAACCACATTTGGCACGGCGGGAGGGACTTGAACCCCCAACCAACGGTTTTGGAGACCGCTACTCTACCAATTGAGCTACCGCCGTATGACGTCGAGTGGTTCCTCAGACGCACTAAATTTTTAGACGAAAATGGAGTCGGGTAATCACCCAACTCCGTTTCCTGTAAACCCAAAACTATGCAAGGACTTCGCTGACGCGGCCGGCGCCAATCGTGCGACCACCTTCGCGAATCGCGAATCGCTGGCCTTTTTCCATCGCGACCGGCGCAATCAACTCGATATCCACAGAAACATTATCGCCCGGCATCACCATCTCCACTCCTTCAGGAAGTGTGCATGTGCCAGTGACATCGCTCGTGCGAAAATAAAATTGCGGACGGTATTTCGTGAAGAACGGGGTATGACGGCCACCCTCGTCTTTCGATAAAACATACACTTCGGCTTTGAATTTTGTGTGCCCCTTAATCGAACCGGGCTTCGCCAAAACCATGCCGCGTTCGACTTCTTCCTTTTTCGTGCCGCGCAGCAGAACACCAACGTTGTCGCCAGCAGTCGCTTTGTCCAACAGTTTACGAAACGCCTCGATATCGGTTGCAGTCGTTTTGCGAGTTTCTTTCAAACCAACGATTTCGACCTCCGACATTTTCGCCAATTCGCCACGTTCTACTCGGCCAGTGACCACAGTCCCGCGGCCTTCAATGTTGAACACGTCTTCGATGCACATCAAGAAAGGTTTGTCGATTTCACGTGTTGGCAACGGGATGAAAGAATCGACCGCATCGAGCAAATCCTGGATGGCTTTTTCGCCTTCCGGTTTCTTCTCGAGTGCCGCCGTGGCACTGCCACGAATGATCGGGGTCTTATCGCCGGGAAATTGATATTTTGTCAGCAAATCGCGAATCTCCATCTCGACAAGGTCGAGCAACTCTGCGTCATCAACCAAATCAACCTTGTTCAGGAATACGACGATCGCCGGAACTCCGACTTGGCGGGCCAGCAAAATATGTTCACGAGTTTGAGGCATGGGTCCGTCTGCCGCGCTAACCACGAGGATTGCGCCATCCATTTGCGCAGCGCCGGTAATCATGTTCTTCACATAATCAGCGTGGCCAGGACAATCGACATGGGCATAATGCCGGGTAGCACTCTCGTATTCGACGTGGGAAACAGCGATTGTGACCGTCTTGGTG
This sequence comes from Verrucomicrobiota bacterium, assembly GCA_039917795.1. Classification (GTDB taxonomy): domain Bacteria; phylum Verrucomicrobiota; class Verrucomicrobiia; order Limisphaerales; family CANJXF01; genus CANJXF01. The sequence goes on from JBDSIW010000040.1 coordinate 2,274, forward strand.
TCATCACGAACGGTCCCGCCTTTGGTGATATCCGCGTAAGAAATGGCAGGAGCCAACCCCTTACGATTTTGCGTCGCGACGATAGCCGCAGTCAGAGTGGATTTACCGTGATCGACGTGTCCGATGGTGCCGATATTTACGTGCGGTTTAGTTCTTTGAAACGCTTCTTTTGCCATTGATATCTCCTAATTTTATTTTGTTTTCGTTAATCAATCCGCCGTCAAAACTGGAGCCCATGATCAGGCTTGAACTGATGACCTCGTCCTTACCAAGGACGTGCTCTACCAACTGAGCTACATGGGCCAAAGCCAAAATCTTCCTGACCTGTAGAGACGAAAAAAATACCATTAGCCCAAACTTTTAACTTAAAAAGATTGAGGGCTAATGATTTTCTACTCTTTCACGGCCCGATGACTCGCGAGAACCTAAGAAAGATACATGCCAGTGTCAATCGGCTTTTTTAAAAAACTTCCGTAATTCTTCATTCCACCTTTTTCTTCGGCCGTTTCCACTCCACCTTAGGCGGTTCGGGCAAATCTTGCGCCCGCAATGCGGTCCGAAAATGAGCCTTGGCCACTTTCGTCAACTTTTCCGCCCCCTCTATTTTAACGAAATCCTTCGCCACTGCATCCACCACCGCCGATGCGCCCTTGGGAAATACCATCCCGAATTCCTTCCCCAGGATCGCGAGTCGGCATACGAACTCATTTCGCGCCAAAATTGATGCCGCCGCCACGGCAATGTCTTCTTCCGCCTTGTGCCTCTGCACCAATTCGATTTCCCGGCCCAAACTCATGATCGCCTTTCCCACCGTGGTTTTATCATGCGCAAATTGATCGCTGATCGCGCGGACGGGAGGTGGATTCATCCGATGCTTTTGCCCCATTAAATTTTCAATCACGCGGGCATGCCCCCAAGCCAGCAAAGTGTTCACACTGCGCATTTTTGAGTAAAGACGATTGTAGGCTTCATTGCCAATCGGAACCACAGTCGTCACGCAACCCGGCGTTTCCCGAATCAATTTGGCTAACTCGAAAATCCTCTTATCGCTGGAAATATTTTTCGAATCGCGAATGCCGACATCCTTCCACGCTGCGATCACTTTCTCGTTCACATAAACGCCCGCTATGCAAAGCGGGCCAAAAAAATCTCCCTTGCCACTTTCGTCAATTCCAAGGCGGGGCAGCAAAAGGTCCGGATTCAAGACCGCTTCATAACCGAGTTTTGCCTCGCCCAGTATTTGCGGCTCCAGCACGAATTCTATGAATTCCTGCGTACCCTTCCCTTGCACTACCAACTTGCCACTCTCATAAAAAACCACGTTTAACTTTTCTTTTGATCCGGCGAAGGATGCGTAGGGCACCTCGCGAAATTCAAAATGGTTTTCCGATAAATGTTTTTTTAGCAAAGCCGCTTGCGCCGCGCTCAATTTGCCGGTGTAGGAAGTCAATGGTTTCAAGATATAAAAAATCGGAAAGCTTAGACAGAATGAACAGAATGGATAGAATTCCCAATCGAAAACTCGCAACGACTTTCCGCCCATCTTTTGCCTCGGCCCATACCTGATGAAAAATGCCTGCGAATCGTCAAGGCTTTGCTCGACTGGTTTTCCAGAAACTCGCGGGATTTGCCCTGGCGCCAAACTCGCGATCCCTACGCGATTTGGATCTCCGAAATCATGCTCCAGCAGACGCAGGTCAAGACCGTGATGCCGTTCTGGGAACGCTGGATGAAAAACCTGCCAAACATTCGGGCTGTCGCTTCCGCGAAACCGGAAAAAGTCCTGAAACTTTGGGAAGGTTTGGGCTATTACTCGCGCGCGCGCAATTTACAAAAGGCTGCCCAGGAAATTTGCGATAAACACGACGGCAGATTCCCGCGCGACTTCGACGCCATTCTCGACCTGCCTGGAATCGGTCGTTACACCGCCGGCGCAATTGCCAGCATCGCCTTCAACGATCCCCGGCCCATTCTCGACGGAAACGTGGTCCGCGTATTGACTCGAGTCTTCGGTATCGAATCTAATCCCCGAGAAAAAGCGACGAACGCACAACTCTGGAAGATCGCTGATGAACTAGTTAATCGTGCGGCAACGGTCAGGATCGATTATGGAATTCGCCACACCCGTTTCTCAAATACAGTTTCCCACTTCAACCAATCGATGATGGAATTGGGCGCGCTGGTTTGCACGCCAAGACAGCCAAAATGTCCGGTTTGTCCGCTCAAAAAAACTTGCGTTGCGTTTCGCCAAAACCTCATCGAATCGATCCCCAACCTTGCGAAACGTGCCGAACCGACCCGGCGCAAGTTTATCGCGTTCCTCGTCAAAAAAGATGGTTGTTATCTGGTACAACAACGCCCGGGCAAAGGGGTGAATGCTCGGCTTTGGGAGTTTCCGAACTTTGAAGTGAATGAGGGTAACAAAGTCCGGAACCCACACCCAATTCCGGACGGCATTCCGTTTTGCACGATCAAACATTCCATAACCCGTTACCGGATCACGCTCGATGTTTTTCGCGTCGTGCCTGACTCGTGGAAAAATCCACGCGGCCAATGGCTGCGCCTGGGGAATTTGCATCGGCTGGCCTTCTCCAGCGCGCATCGGCAAATTGTGTCCCTGCTGACGAACGCCGAGGGAAGGACCGCGATTAAATTGACCAGCCCTTCCGGTAATGGTGTTGAATAAATTTCTCGGCTTCCGGGCAATTCGTCGCCCGCAATTTATTCGTGTCCCACTCGATTTTTTTGCCGACGCGAAAAGCCACGTTGCCGAGAATCCCGGTTTCGGTCAGCGCCCCGGCGTAATCAAAGTTCGAGGTGGTCGACCCGCCGGTTTTGCACGCTTCAAACCATTCCTTATGGTGGCCGATGGAGGTGGGAATAAACGGGGTTGGTGCAACGAAATCCTTAAAATCCGCTTCCGGCAGCAGGCGATGTTTTCCGTAGCTCGATTGCAATTTCCCCTTTGAGCCGACGAATAGCGTGCCGTCGTCCGGCCAACTGTCTTTGGCACATTCGGGCAGAGGAGGACGTTTGGCGCCTTGATACCAGACCAGCTTCACCGGTGGTTTTGAACCACGGGCTGGATAATTGAAAGTCGAAATCATCCAAACCGGGACTTCGACTTCGTCCACCGGCGGACCCTCTGATTCCACCGTAAGCGGGTGACGCAAATCCAGCGCCCAATGGGAAAGGTCGATATGATGGCAGCAAAAATCGGTCATGGTTCCCCCGCCGAACGCCCAATAGTTCCGCCATTTGAATGGAACGTAATTCGGGCTGTAGGGAACAGGTTCGAGCGGGCCCAACCACAGGTCATAGTGCAGATTTGACGGCACGGGCGCGGTAACGGGCTTGCCGATGTTGCCGTAAGTCGCACTCACCCAAACATGGACTTCCCGCACTTCACCAATGGCTCCGCTCTGAACCAGTTCCACCACACGGCGATAATTGTCGCTAGCGTGAATCTGGTTTCCCATTTGCGTGACCGCTTTATGTTTCTTGGCCAGCTGTGAAATAATCCGCGCCTCGGAGACGGTGTGAGTGAGGGGCTTCTCGCAATAAACGTGACGCCCGCTTTTCAACGCAGCGGCGGTGGCGACGGCATGGGTGTGGTCCGGCGTTCCGACGACGACAGCATCAATATCTTTTTGCTCAAGCAGCTTTCGAAAATCATTGTAGGTCTTTGCGCCGGGATAATTTTTCGCCACCGCGCCGAGGTAATTGTCATCAATATCGCAAAGCGCCACGATATTTTGGCTGGAGACTTCTTTCAAATCCTCACCCGCGCGATTGGCCACGGCGATGACCCCGATGTTTAATTTTTCGTTGGGCGAAATCTTGTTTCTCCCAAACGAACTCGCCTTTCCGATAAAGAAGAGTCCAGCGGCCGCAGCCGAACTGGTGCCGATAAAATGCCGGCGGGTGATTTGGTTTTTCATAGAGATTTATTTCTTTTTGTTTTCGACCCGCGGAATTTCACGGAGGAAAATATTCTTGAACCAGAGAGTATTGCCGTGATTCTGCAGCTCGATCTGCCCGAACGGATAAATCGGTTTATCGCGCTCCCAATAGTTTTCCATCGTCACGTTGTTCACCACAAGTTCGTTGTTCAGGAAAACGTGAACCTTTTCCCCAACCATCAGGATGCGAAAGCGATTCCACTCGCCAACGTAATGGTCGGCCATTTTCGAGGCGAAGTTCTGGTTCTTCTGGTTGTTGTAGAGTCCGCCGGACCCTGGGTGTTTCGGATCAACGCCGCCGCTGTTCGGCTCCCAGATTTGGACCTGGGGCGAGCCACGCAAATAAATCCCGCTGTCACCTTTTGGCAGGATTTTCCAATCGACCAATAATTCGAAATCTCCGTAGTCCTTGGCCGTGCAGAGGCTCTCGCCTTTGCCGCTGAAGACCAGCGCTCCATTCTCGACGGTCCAACTCTCCCGCATGCGCTGATCCGCTTTTTTCTGCGCGGCGGAGAGTTCTGCAGGGGACATTTTTGCGCGCTGGGGCGGGTCACCGACCAATCCCTTCCACCCGCTCAAATCGCGTCCGTTGAATAGCGCGGCAAAACCGACGGGCACAACGTTATCGCGTTCGTAAAAATGAGCCGTTTCCTTGATGCGAATATTTCTGAATTCAACTTCGCTGTTGTGCCCAAGGAAACCGATATGGCCCGCAGCACGCAACAAGCCGGGATGACTGCCGAGAAGTTCCGGGTCGCGCACTTCATTGATATTTCCCTCCGCAATTTTTTTCCCATTGAGCACGATCCTGATTTGCCGTCCCATCGCCGTGATTTCGTAGCGATTCCATTCGCCCGCAGGTTTCACCGCGCCGCGCTTGGCGTAAAATGTCCGATAAAGCGATCCACAGTTTTGGCCCGGCAGAAGATCACGATATTCAGGCGCGTTGTCGTCGAGGATCTGGATCTCGTTTCCTATAAACGTGAGGTCGCCGCCGCCGAGCGGGGAGCGAATAGCGATTCCATTATTGGCGCCGGGGGTCAATTTGAAGTCAAGCCGCAGAACAAAATCCGAATACTCTTTTTCCGTCAGGAGATTGCCGCCCCCTTTCGCAGGGCAAACGATGGCGCCATCCCTGACGAAATAAGGGGTTTCACCTTTCTTCTCCCCGGCGGTCCAGCCAGCCAAGGTCTCCCCGTCAAACAAAGAGGTGAAGCCAGATTCGGCGACGTTAATTTGCGCGGTGCGGCAAGCTGTCATGCCCAAAAGAAGTGCGAGCGCCAGAAATAAATTTTGTTTCATGTCATGTTGAGAAAATCTTACACCCGAATCTGCAAGCAAGCCGACGCCAGCGCAAGAAGGAAGCGGGAGAGCGCGACCGGGTTTACCGGTGGGCGTGAAAAGAATTGTAGCGCGGATTAATTTCCATCGCCTGGCGGATTAACGCCGCCGCTTCTTTCTTTTTCCCCACCTGAGAAAATATCGAGCTCGCATGGAGCAGCACGTGGGAATCCTTGGTTCCGAACGCGAGCGCTTTCTCGGCGAGAGCGAACGCCTCGTCCCACTTTTGGTTGCGATACAGCGCCCACGCAAGAGTGTCACAGGCGAATATATTTTGCCGGGTCTCAAAATCTTTCCGCGCCCATTTCAGCGCTTCCACCGCATTGGTTTGGGAATCGGAATAAAACCCAGCGAGATGGTGATAGTAATGAGGGTTCCCATTGATGGCGTCTTGAAGGTATCCAGCGAGCGCCTTTTCATGCCATGTTTTCGCTTCCGCCGGCTTGCGGTAGAATTCAAAAACATCGCCCAGTGCCTGCATGAATTCGGGTCAAGAAGTTTTAGCAATCACCTTTCGATAAAGCGCGATGGCATCGTCGTATTGAGCCTGGGAGGCGTGCAGTTCAGCGAGGTGTTCATGGACCGAATAATTCTCCGGCAAAATGAGCGCCGCGGCGGAGTATTCCGATTGGGTCTTCAAAAAATCGCCGGTGCGAAAGTGAAACTCCCCTTTCTGCAAATGGCACCAGGCCAGATTCTCCCGGGAAGGTGTGCCGTTCTGTTCAGGGTCGAGCGCGGCTTCGTAACTTTGCAGCGCCATCGCGATGTCGCCCTTGATCCAATACAAATAGGCCATGCGACTTTGGGTGGCGAGCGCCGGAGTGATTTGCAGACTTTTCTTGTAAGCCACTTCTGCCCGGGAAATTTTTCCGAGTTCCAGGCAAACGTCTCCCAGGACGGCTTGGCTGTAGGCGTCGTCCGGTTTGAGGCTGGCGGCTCGCTCCGCCTGCGCCAGCGCGTCCAAGAATTTATGTTGGGCAATGCAGGCTGACGCGAGTGAAACGATGGCCGGGTGATAATCGGGAGCTCGTTTTAGAGCGATCCGAAAATTCTTTTCGGCTTCCACATTAGCGCTCAATTCCCCTGTCTCTCGTGCCCGCTTCAGATATAACTCGCCGAGTTTGGTAGGAGAAATCCAATCATCGGGATCGAGGGCAACACGCTTTTCCCAAAACAGAATTTGTTGGTCAAAACCGGCGGCGAAGACGCTACTGGATCCGATCAACAGAAAAAGCACAACGAATAATCGCATAAAATAAAAACCGCCCCTGCAAGAATACAGGGGCGGCGCGTGATTCAGATTTTCAAAGATTTAGTTGCGTGGCGGAACCGATTCGGTCGAGGCATGTGGTTCCGCCAAGAAGGGAAAGTCAGGAAGAAATAGTTTGTCATTTCCATTAACTCCGTCGGTGGGCACCGCGCCGTTGCTTGCGGCACCAAGTGTGGTATCAATCACGTCGTCCGTGAGACGGCGACCGTTCAAAGTCGGCAATCCTCCCGCAATCGTCGAATAGCCTTCGAAAGTCCCCATGTCGAAAGTAAGAACATCGGGGAGCAGAAGATCAATCACCACGTTCGAATAGGCTGGGTCCCCGTTGATCGAGGTCAGGACGGCAAGGCCTTCAGCGCGGAAATTGGCCCGATCTGTCGAAGGCATTCCGCAGTTATAAACATCCTTTCGATGGCCCTTGATTAATACCGTGTTCAAGGCAGGTTTTCCCATCCGTTCGACCTGAACATAACGGGCTGAGCTTTTTTCATCTCTAAGAATGCTGGTTGAACGCACCGTGGCGGAACCGCGGCTCGTCGTGGCCCAGACATTGATACGATTCCCATTCGCTGCGGGTCCTTTCAGCAACTCAGCTGGCACTTCCACAACCAAGGCTGAACAATTGAATCCGGCAAAGAAGTCGATTGGATTACGCTGCGGAACAGGTCCCGCTTGGAGCGCTAATGTCCGGAAAACAACGACGAGATCAAAAAAGAAAGGATCATCCCTTTGACCAGCAAAAGCGCGGATTGTGCCGTTCAGATTGGAGATAACCGTGCCATTAGCAAATCCGGTAAATCTGTCGGTAACGTTTCGCTTCGGTTTTACGATGGTGCTGATGATACTTTTAGGGGGGAGCCTTTACAGGTCCGATAATGGTGACTTGCTGGCCATTTGTGCCAAGCACCCACGACGCCTTCGGTGAACGTCGCTAGAATTACGAGGTCTTCCTTGTAATCACCCGTGTTATCTATCTTGAATTGATAAAGAACGTCTTCAGAAAAGAAGACATTCGGCGCACCGCCCTCTTCGAAAGGATTCACCGTCATCACGAATACAACCTTGTTCGTGTCATTTGGATTCGTGAACGCATAAATATCGAGAATATCTGCGCGTGGATCTTCGTCGATGGCGGGGGCATCACGATGATCTGCCGCCTGGACCGTGGCAATGGGACCTCCCGAAAACAAAAGGCTTGCTGCCGCGACTGCGGTAATCAGCGCCGATCTACAAGGAATGGAATTTTTTTTCATAACTTTCGCCCGTATATTTGATACGAAATCAATATGATTTCTTGAGGGCCAATGCAGACCAGAACCACAAATGCCTGTCAACGGACGATTCGAAACATTACGACATCGATTATTGCTTAGCCGCTTGAGCTTTGGCCCATTCGAGGTTTTCCCGCGCCTCGCGGATTTTTGCACGAATCAATTCCCGATTCTCCTCTTCGGCTGCGGCGAGTTCCTTTTCCAATTCTGCAATTCGCCTTTCGTAGGCTGTCTGCCGCGACTGCAATCGGGAACTGATTTGCTCCAACTTTTCTTCCAGCTCGTTCAATTGCTCCGTCCCTGCACTTTGAACGGTCATGAGTTGTTCGCGTTGCGAAATCAGACCGCGAACCAGCTTGTTCATCATCGCCCGCGCGAGATGCGGTATCAGCTTCGACTCCAGCGTTGCGTCGCCGGTTCCGGGAAGAGCGACGACATTTTGCACCGGAACCAATTTGTTGCCCGGACGCTCGCCGAGGCGCAGATAAACGAACATCGCAAGCGCCATGAAAAAAATCCCCAAACTCCATAACCCGATTCTGCGAAAACCGCCACGTTCAGCCGCAGGAATTTTTTTGATATTAAGTTCGTCCAAAGCATCCTTGATTTTTCCATCCACTTTCTCCCCGCGCTGGACAATCAACTGCCCTTTTCCAAAAGTGTCGATTACCTCGATCCTCGCGGCCCGCTGTTCGCGCAGGCGCTGGGTCAAGTCTGCGTCAAACACGCAATTGACCTCGACAAATCCTGCAAGAAACTGGGCGGTGGCGAATTGCTCGCGCGGCAATTGCGCCCGCAACGCCTCCCGCACTTTGCTGATCGCGACAATATTGGTTCGACGCACCAACTGGCTTTGGCCGATCAGATCAATGCTGGTTCCGGAAATTACTTCGCTGCCAACCAAACGCAGGTGGTCGCCGTGCGCCGCGGCGGGCCAGCCATCGGGATGAACCAGTTTGCGGGCCGCTGACCGTAGCTTGTCCGAAAGCTGTTTCTGCAATTTTTCTTCTGAGTCACCTTGCGCCCAGCGCGCCGCCTTGACGACCGTGATGGGGAATTGCGAGTGGTCTCGGCGAAAATCAATCACCAACTGGCGGAAGACCGCGCCATCCACCTGGTTTGTCGCCAGCGTCCGGGTGTTGAAAGCTTTTTGGACGTTGTCTAAAAAGCTTTCCCGCGTGTCGGCCACTTCCTTGTTGAACCGTGCGACTGCTTTGGCGGAGATCGATTTATCGAACCGAAATAGCACCGGGCCTTTGGTTAATTCGCGCTCGCGGCGCAATTCGGTTTCCGCAGAATCGACCAATGAAAGTTTTCTCGGCGCAGTGATATCTTCGCCCGCGACATCGCCAATTGAATAAGGCCGAGGGACCAAGGATTGCCCGGGATTTTTCCACGCAAAATAGCCGGCGACGGTGGCAGCCACCAGGAACAAGGCAATGAGAAGAAAGGAGCGCTGCGACGATTTGGTTGCGTTCATTGTCGGTTGCCTGATGCGGTAAAATAAAAAAACTCCCGCGCGCAGACAAGACTTCTCCCGAAAAAGATTGGATTGCCCTCCGAACTTTCCCAATATCCACGGACACATGAAGTCAATGACGGGATACGGGCGCGGCGAATGCGCTCAAAACGGATTCAAAATCACGGTCGAACTCAGCTCGGTGAATCGCAAGCAAAGCGAAATCTCCATCAATCTGCCGCGGGAACTGGAAGTTTTGGAGGCGCAAGTTCGCGATGAAATCAACAAATGTGTTTCGCGCGGGCGCTTGAGCGTGCGCGTCTCCATGCATTCGGCCGGAACCAATTCCGCCGCGAAAATTCGCGTCAATATCCCGCTGGCTAAAGAGTATGCGCGCGAATTCGCGAGCCTTGCCAAGGCGCTTAAACTTTCTGACCCGCTCACGCTGGACTTGTTGATCCGCTCGCCCGGGGTGTTGCAGGCAGATGAAGACATCGGCGATGCGGAAGATTTCTGGCCCGCCGTGGACAAAGCGTTGCAGTCCGCGCTGGCCGCATTGTTGAAAATGCGTTCGCGGGAAGGCGCCCACCTGGCCAAAGATATGACCAAGCGCATGAACACCATTCGCAAGGCATTCACGCAAATCCATGATCACGCGCCCGAAGTGCAGAAGCGGTATCGCGACCAGCTTGTCCTCCGCGTGAAAAACGCCGGGCTGGAAGTGCCCTCGCTGGACGACGAACGGTTGATCAAAGAGGTGGTTTACTTCGCAGACCGCTCGGATATTTCAGAAGAGTTAACGCGGCTGGAAAGTCATTTCCAACAATTCGACGATTGTGTGAAATCGGCGGAACCGGTCGGGCGAACCTTGGATTTTCTGGCGCAGGAAATGAACCGCGAGGTTAACACCATCGGATCGAAAGCCAATAACGCGCTGATCTCCCGCGAAGTGGTCGTGCTCAAGGCGGAGCTGGAAAAATTCCGCGAACAAGTCCAGAACGTGGAATGAAAAAGCGCGAGATAGAATTCAGCAGGCAGATTTCAACACGAGAATTCTCCCGCGCCGTAACCGATCTTCGTAATCCCCACTTCGCGTTTCGAGTTCAGCGTTTCAATCATGTCTGACAAACACTCCAGCCCGTTGCTCATTGTTGTGTCCGCGCCCTCCGGCGGGGGCAAGACGACGCTCTGTGAGCAACTGATCGCGCATCATTCGAACATGGCCCGGGCAGTGACCTGCACGACGCGGGCGCCGCGCGAAGGTGAGCGCGACGGCTTGGATTATTATTTCCTGGAAGCCGAATCCTTTTTGAAGCGAGTCCAGGCAGGAAATTTTTTGGAACACGCCACTGTTTACGGAAACAGTTACGGAATCTTGAAATCAGAAGTTCTCAGCAAATTGCGCCAGGGCAAAGACGTGGTGCTCAACATCGATGTGCAGGGCGCAGCCACCGTGCGCGAAAAGGCCGGCGAAGATGACGAGCTCAAACGCGCGCTGGTCACGGTTTTCCTCACCACCGCAACCTTTACGGAACTGGAGGAACGACTGCGAAAGCGGGGACAGGATTCGCCGGGGACGATTCAAAAGCGCCTGAGCGTGGCCCGCCAGGAAATTGCGCAATGGAAGAATTTTGATTACTTGTTGATCAGCACCTCGGTGCAGGAAGACCTGCGGCGCATGGAAGCGATCATCGAGGCGGAAAAAATGCGCCAATGCCGCGCGCATCTTTTAGAATGACCTTCTTGTAGTTATAGCCGTCGGCGTTTTTAATCTAATTTTTAATCGTAATCTTGATCTCACTGGGTTGAGGTACCACTTAAGAAATGAAGGCGAAGCTCAATATCGTTCTCGGCGTGACCGGCTCGATCGCCGCGCATAAGGCGGCGGATTTAACCAGCCAGCTCACCAAGGCTGAGCGCGATGTCCACGTCGTGCTTACTGCTGACGCGCAAAAATTCATCACTACCCTTCCCTTCAAAACGCTTTCGCGAAATCCGGTGTTGATTGATTTATACGAGGAAGAAAACGGTTGGAAACCGATGCACATCAAATTGGCGGACGAAGCGGACCTCCTCTTGATTGCGCCAGCCACGGCCAATGTGCTGGCGAAGCTGGCCCATGGAATTGCCGATGACGCCTTGACCTGCATCGCGCTGGCGCTCAATCCAAAGGCGAAAATCCTCGTGGCCCCGGCGATGAACGGAAAAATGTGGAGCCACGCCGCCACGCAGCAAAATGTCAGCACGCTGAAATCGCGCGGCGTGGAATTTATCGGGCCCGAGGAGGGAATGCTCTCCTGCGGGTACGAAGGCTTGGGACGCCTCTGGCCGGTCGAAGAAATTGTCCGCCGCGCCCTGGAATTGCTCAGATAAAGGCTGATATGAGAACCGCCGCCCGCCGGGCTCTGAAAAATCTTGCCTGGCTGGTCGTCGTGCCCGGGACCGAGCCGGCCGTTCAAGCCGCGCGCATTCAAAAGTTCCAGCGCGACATTATTTTTCCAATCAAGAGTCTGCTTATTCTCACCCTGGTCTATTTTTTCTATTTCTCGAACTGGATCGAGCCCGCCCGGAATTCGTTTACCTTCCGCCTGTTCCGCGAAGTGGCCATTGAATCTACTTTCGGTTTCTTCCTGTTCTATGTCCTGGTCACAATTGCCGTGGGTTCGGTCTTTCTTTTCGCGCGCCGGCTTCCTTTTCCAGTGCTGGTCTGGACGATTTTCCTGCTTGGCCTGATGGATGCCATTTTGTTTTCGTCGCTGACGCTGATCACGGGTGGCTTTGACAGCATGATTTATTGGATTTTCCCGGCGTTGATTCTCCAGAACGCGATCAGCATTCCGGTCGCCACTCCGCAAATCGTGCTCAATCTGCTCGTCTGTCTTTTCTATGGAGTGGCAGGAACCCTTGATGTGACCATCAGCGGAGAAGACGCGGTTTTTCTCCAGCTCGACGCCGGCACTCGCTACGCCCTCGACCTGGGCCATACCGAGAACACGGCGGAGCCGTTTCTTTTGCGCATCATCGTTTTGTTGCTCATGACCATTTGTTGTTATGGCGTCCAGGCCTTGTTCGAAAAGCAACGTCGCGCCGAGGATGAGGCAGAGGAATTTGTCATCCGACAGGAACAACTCCATGCGGCTGGCCGATTCGCCGCGGAAATTGCGCATCAAATCAAGAATCCCCTGAGCATCATCACGAACGCCGCCTTTTCCCTCGAACGAGCGGTAAAGGAAGGCCGCGCTTCGACCGGCGAACAAATTCAGATTATCCGCGAAGAGGTTGACCGTGCCGACCGCATCATCACCGAGTTGATGGGTTACGCGCAACTGGCGGAGGGAAAAGTCGAGAAGCTCAGCGTGACGGAGGAATTGGAGCGCGCCATCGCCCAGGAATTTCCGGCGGCGGCAAAATACACGGTGGAAATTCAGCGCGATTATATGGCCGCGCTGCCCGCGTTGATGATGCAGCGAAACCATTTGGCCGAAGTCTTCGTCAATCTATTGCAAAACGCGCGCGATGCCATGAACGGGAGCGGCAAGATCGAGATTTCCGCCGAACACGGCGCCAATTATTCAGTTGTGATCTCCATCGCTGACAACGGCCCGGGAATTCCAAAAGAAAAATTGGAGAAAATCTTTGAACCTTATTTCAGCACCAAGGAGAAGGGCACCGGCCTCGGGCTCGCCATCGTCCGCCACAACATCGACATTTACGGCGGCAAGGTCGCGGTCGAATCGAAGCTTGGATCAGGAACGCGCTTCGTATTAAATTTTCCGACGAAAACGCTGATGAAATTAAGCCAATGAGCCTTCCGCCGCCACCGGTCCTCGTCGTGGACGACGAGAAAAACATGCGTCTTTCCGTCAAATCCATTTTGACGGACGAGGGCTATCTTGCCCGCTCCGTGGAATCGGCGGAGGAAGCCCTGGTGGTGATGGCACAGGAGGAGTTTCTAATGGTCATCACCGACGCGCGGATGGGCGGGATGAGCGGTTACGAATTTCTGGAGCACGCAAAAAAACGCTGGCCGCAAATTCCCATTCTCATGATCACCGCTTACGCCACCCCCAAGCTGGCTGTGGAGGCGATCAAAGCAGGCGCGATGGATTACCTGGCCAAGCCCTTCGCGCCCGAGGAACTCTTGCACGCCGTCGCCCGCTGCGCCGAGCGGTATCGCTTGCTCCACGAAAACGCGTCCTTGCGCGCGAAGACCATCGAGCCCTACAAGCTCGAGCAAATCATCGGCGAATCCCCGCGGATGAATGAACTGCGGCAATTAATTCAAACCGTCGCGCCGACCACTGCCACGGTTCTCATCCTGGGCGAAACCGGCACGGGCAAGGAATTGATCGCCGGTGCGCTCCACACTTTGAGCACACGGCGCAACGCCAATTATGTTCGCATCAATTGCGCGGCCATTCCCGAGACTCTGTTGGAGAGCGAATTGTTCGGCCATGAACGGGGCGCTTTCACAGGCGCGTTGAAACAAAAGTCCGGACGGGTCGAGGAAGCCGACCGCGGAACCATTTTTCTGGACGAAATTGGCGACATGAGTCGCTCGCTCCAGGCCAAGCTGCTGCGTTTCCTGGAAGATGGAACTTTCACGCGCGTCGGCGGCAATGAAGAATTGCAGGTCGATGTGCGCCTGATCGCCGCGACCAACCGCGACATCATCGAGGCCATTCATCAAAACCAGTTTCGCGAAGATCTGTTTCACCGGCTCAACGTGGTGCAGTTTCGCCCGCCGCCGCTGCGCGATCGTGGGAATGACGTGATCCTTTTGGCTGAGGTATTCCTTCGCCACTTCAACGAGGTGATGAAAAAACATGTGGAAACTCTCTCCGCCTCCGCGAAAGAAAAGCTTCTCGCGCATCACTGGCCCGGCAACGTTCGTTACCTCCGCAATGTCATCGAGCGGGCTGTGATCCTGGAAACGAGTTCTGAAATTCAAGCGGTCAGCCTGCCGGATTTCCATTTGGAATCTTTGTTGCGCAAAACCACCGCGCCCGTTTTTTCCACCGGCGAATCGCTCGACGAATTGATGGCGGGCTTCGAGAAAGAAGTCATCTCCAGCATCCTGGAGCAAAATCATTTCAACCTCGCGAAGGCGGCGGATCAGCTGAAAATCAGCCGCCACGCCTTGCGTTACAGAATGCAACGGCTCAACGTCGTCGTCGCTGGTGAAGAGGAATCCGCCGCCGCGTCGAAGGAGGTATCCGTTTGAAAAAGTATTTGAGTCCAAAGTTGCAGCAATTGATGGATTCAAAGCAAACTCCGGGAGAGTGGAGTTCGCTGGAGGTTTTTTGCGTTCTGGGTGCCTCGCTTTTGATCATGGCTCTGCTATTTATCTGGGCTGCCTACTTCCGCCGATCCAAGCGGCGAACTAATTCCCGCACTTTGGGAACAGATCATCTGCCAAAACCACTTCTCAGCAATTTGCGCGAGCGCAAAAGAAAACGCCGCCGCCGCTGGAAGAACCGCAATCCCACACTGTCACAAACCGGCGGACTCCCTCCTTCCAAGGACGGCGACGCCCTTTCCGATCCAGGCTAACATGGAACAAAGCCGGACGATCACCCGCAAGAGCGCATCCAATCTGGCCCTGGCCTTCGTCTTGTTGCCCAGGCCCAAACGCGACGCCATGTCCGCTCTTTACGCCTTCTGCCGCGAGGTTGATGACGTTGCCGATGACGAATCCGTTCCAGTAGATCAGCGCCGCTCCCAACTGGCGCTCTGGCGCGAAGATGTCCAGCGTGCCTGTGAGAATGGCCAGCCGGAATTCGTCGTTAACCAGGAACTCAAACCGGTCATCGCCCAATACAAATTATCCTTCGCGCATTTTGATGATTTGATCCGCGGTGTGGAAATGGATCTCGACATCAAGCGTTATGAAAATTTCGCCGAGCTCGAAAAATATTGTTACCGGGTGGCGTCCGTCGTCGGACTCTTGAGCATCGAAATTTTTGGCTACAAAAACCCGACCTGCCGCGAATATGCCATTTACCTCGGGAAAGCCCTTCAACTCACAAACATTTTGCGCGATGTAAAAACCGACGCCGAGCGGGGCCGCATTTATCTTCCCGCTTCCGAAATGGTTCGCTGCCGGGTTTCGCCCGAGGAAATTTTTCGGGGAGAATACTCGAAACGATACTACGACCTGGCGGACAGCGTGGCGCAGCGGGCGCGGCACTTTTATCATCTTGCCCAAAAGACGCTGCCCGCCCCGGAGCGTAAGCCGATGATCGCCGCCGAATTGATGGGTTCCGTTTATTGGCGGCTCCTGCGCAAACTTGAACGGGAGAAATTCAATGTGTTCGGCCCGCACCCGACGCGCTTGAGCAAACCACAAAAGATTCTGCTCATCTTCCGCGCCTGGCTTCGCATGGCCTCTGGACGCGTCGCCGCAAATTATGGGACTTCCTGATCGCTCCCGCCGCTTGATCGTCAACGCCGACGATTTTGGGCGCTCAACTTCGATCAACCATGCGGTCATCCGGGCTCATCGCGAAGGAATCCTGACCAGCGCCAACCTGATGGTGAACGAACCGTGGTGCGAGGAGGCGGTCGATCTGGCGCGGGAAAATCCAAGCCTCGGCGTCGGACTGCACCTCTCGCTCGTTTGCGGAAAATCCGCCTTGGCCTTTGATAAAATTCCGGGACTCATCACTACCGAAAATGAATTTTCCGACAACGCCGTTGTTTCAGGGCTACGATTTTTTTTCCTCCCTCACTTGAAAGCGCAAATCCGCGACGAGCTCGACGCCCAATTTGCCCGATTCCGCTCAACGGGTCTTCCTCTCGACCACGTCAACGGCCATCTCAATATCCACCTTCACCCGATCGTGTTTCGTATTCTCATGGAAAACGCGAAACCTTGGGGAATCCGCCATCTTCGTCTCACCTCCGATCCGCTCGCCTTGAACTTGAAATTAGCGCAGGGGAATCTTCCTTATCGCCTCAGCCACGCCGTGATTTACAAATTCCTGTCAACTTGGGCGCGCCCGAAATTGGCTCGGGAAAAAATTCTCCACCCGGAAAATGTGTTCGGCCTTTTGCAAAATGGCCGCGTCGAGGAATCGTTCCTCGCGTCTTTGTTGCCGCACCTTCCGCCTGGGAATTCCGAGCTTTACTCCCATCCATCACTCGATGAATTTAAAAGCGAATTCGACGCGCTGATCAGTCCCCGCGTCAAAGCCGCCGTCCAGGAACTCGGCATCCAATTGATTCGATACCAGGATTTTTAATGAGAAAATTTCTCGTCATTTTAATCGTCGCTTTGGTCTTTGAAGCGGTCGGCGTGGTTTTTCTAAGCGGCGGCCTCAAGCAAATTGGTGAACCACAACAGATCAGCGTTAAAGGAATTGCCGATTTGATCAAGCGCGGGGCGACCAATCGGAACATCCTGGCAGGCGTATTCTTTGAAGCGATTTTCTTCGGCGGGTTGCTCTATTTGCTTTCGCAACAGGATGTGAGCCTGATCTGGCCGTTAACGTCGCTGGGCTTTGTCCTTACCGCGGTTGCCGCCAGGATTTTTTTAGGCGAACAGGTTTCTGCGCTGCGCTGGGCGGGCGTTTGCCTGATCGTGTTGGGCGCCGCTTTGATCACCTACAGTGAAAAACAAAAGAAGGCCGAGCCCGCCGC
>JBDSIW010000041.1:0-2633 GCA_039917795.1 Verrucomicrobiota bacterium
TCGGAACCCGGAGCCGGGATTCCGGCCGCTCGGCGCTCCCGGTTCGCGGGTTCGCCTTCCCTCACCCGCACGGGCAAATTCATCGCCATGGCGCTGCTCATCGCGACCGCGGCCCAAGCTGAAATCACGGTGGAAACCCTCGGTGGCGGGCCCGCGCCCGGCAACTCGAAACCGTTCGGCAAAGCGGACGGAAACACCGCGAGTGCATCGCAGTTCAACGGCCCATCCGGTCTGGCGCTGGATTCCGCAGGAAATCTTTATCTGGCGGATAAAACCAACAACCTGATCCGTAAAATTTCGTTGCCCGGCGACACGGCGAACAGCATCACCACCACCTACCTGACCCTCCCGGCATCGAGCCGCCCGGTCG
Organism: Verrucomicrobiota bacterium; assembly: GCA_039917795.1. Lineage (GTDB taxonomy): Bacteria > Verrucomicrobiota > Verrucomicrobiia > Limisphaerales > CANJXF01 > CANJXF01. Next base: position 371 of record JBDSIW010000041.1, read on the forward strand.
GCGTAGCGATTGATGGATCGAATAATTTATACGTCGTGACCCAAACTGAAGGCCGATTGCGCCGCTACAATTCAAGTCATACCGTCACAAATATCCTGAGTTCGACTCTCTCGAACCCGACTGCGCTGGCTCTTGGGGCTGGCAACGACGTCTTCGTCACGCAATTGGACGGCACCGTGCAACGGATCACTTCCGCTGGCGTCAAAACTCAAGTGGCCAGCGGCTTCAACCAGCCGCGCGGCATTGCCGTTCTCGAAAACGGGTTGCTCATCATCGCGGACACGGGAAATAACTCCCTCCGGTTGGCCAATCCTTCAAATGGAGATGTGTCTCTCTTCACGGGCGGCAACGGTGCGGGCTACACGGACGGTGCCGCAGGCGTGGCGAGATTCAATCAGCCCTGGGGAATCACCCGCGCGCCCAACGGCACGCTGGTAGTGGCGGATCGCGGGAACCATCGCTTTCGCCTGGTCACCTCGGCAGGATCGGTTTCGACTTTATACGGTGTGGACCCGACCGAATGGGATCCGACCTATTACCCGGGCTGGCTTGATGGCAGCACCAACGTGGCGGCGGCGCATGATCCCGTGGCGTCCGTGGTGGCGACCAACGGCTTGGTGCTCACGGTCGAAGGATTCTACCATTTGTTGCGCGACGTGAAGGGTGCAAATTTATCAGTCTCGGGCGAGAGCGGTGGGGGCAGCGGTTTGCCGGTCATCACGACGCAACCGTTGAGCCAAGCCGTGGCTGCGGGCGGGAGTGTGACCTTCAGCGTGGTCGCGACCGGAACCGGCCTGAACTACCAATGGCTTTCCAACGGGACAAACATCTCGGGAGCCTCGACCAATGTGTTCTCCATCGGTGGCGTAAGCCTGAGCGATGCGGGAATCTACAAAGTTCGCGTGAGCAACACGGCGGGAACGACGACGAGCGCGGACGCGACCTTGACGGTGGTGGGCAACGGCGTGTTCGTGAACCAGACGAACAGCTTGAGCTTTGGTTTTGCGAGCGGCGAGGCCTCTGCGGACTTCGTTGGCGCAGCTGGCCAATACTATTACGCTCCTCTGACCGCTTCGCTGGTTCCTGGCCAAACTATTTACTCGTTCCAATTCAATGTCAGCCTGACGAATCTGGATAGCGCCCCGCTCGTGGAGGAAACACCGAGTTTCCAGTCCCGGGTATTGAAACCGAAAGAAGGCACCACGCCGGTGGTTTACACGCGGATTGTCCCGAACTATTTCGACTCGTATCCGAGATTGATGACGATCGCGTGGAACGAGCGTTACGGTTACACCAACCTCTACAACACCCTCGCGCAGGATCTGGTGACCTATTCGCGGGCGCACAATGTTTTCTACAACGGCGGCACGGACGGAAAGGTGATCTGGGGTCTTTACGGGTTCCCGATTCCTTCAAGCGCGGTTGACAATGATGCGTATCAAATCCAGGCGGGCCGCCCGTCCGGCACGACCGACGGAGTGCAAGCGCCGTTGGGCATCCAATTGCCAACCGATGGAACTCTGGGCTCTGGGAAAATCAATTCCATCAAGCAGGTGCGCGTGGACAATTCCGGCAGCCGCCAATATGTCGTGGGCGATTCCCTCCCGTTCCGCTGGGTGAACGCCGGGGAGTTCGGCGACGGCTTCATCTTGAACAGCGACATCATGCAGATATTCCAATCCGCGATGTATCAATTGAACTTCGCCCCGGCGCGCTCGGATTTCTTCGACGTGATGGATGCTTCCTCTGGCGGCTCCAATTCATTGACGGATGACGACATCAACGCGATCCAGTTTGGCGATGGCGAATTGTTGGTGGACGACGTTTACGTCACTTACCGCCGCTCACTCGATCCGACCCTGAAATGGTATGCCCGCTATTGGAGCAACGGCTCCCGCCAGGTCGTCGAAGTGCCCAATACATATCCGTCCGCCTCGCGCCCAGTGACCAAGCCCACTTACCCGATTGACGCGAACACCGGCGCAGCGCCTTTCGTAAAATTCGTGGCGAACGACGCCGTGGCCGGGACGAACCTGACTATCACCGTCCCGATCCGCGCGGAAATCAAAGGGAGCATGGCGGTGCGCATCGCGATGTTCAACTTCACGGTGGAAGCGTTGGAGAATTCTCCGGCGGTCGCCTCGGTGCAGTTTAACTCTGTGCTCGGCACCCCGGCGTTTTCGGATTCGCAAGGTGCGAATAATTATTCCGGCGCGTGGCTCAACCGCAGCGCGGCGGGAGTTTACGGGACCAACAATGTCGG
>JBDSIW010000042.1:0-5715 GCA_039917795.1 Verrucomicrobiota bacterium
GGCGCCAATAATTTAATTTGGGCTTTGGCGGGCCAATCGGACCACAAGATTTTGGTCGGCGGAACTTTTACGATGTCCGATTCACTGCGCAGGAACCGGATTGCCCGATTGACTGCGGATGGCGAACTCGACAACGAATTTGCAACCGGTGCCGGGGCCAACGGATCGGTCCACGCCATCGTGATTCAGTCCGACGGCAAAATAGTTTTGGGCGGGGATTTCACGGAGTTTAACGGGCGTCCACGAAATCGAGTGGCTCGCCTCGACGCGGACGGAAGCCTGGATGCAACGTTCAATCCGGGTGCAGGCCCGGACAGCGGCATCCGCGCTCTCGCACTTCAAGCCGACGAGAAGATCGTGCTGGGTGGGGTTTTCAAATTCTTCAATGACACCCAACTCAACCATATTGCGCGGTTAAACGTGAATGGCAGCCTTGACGAAAGTTTCGCTCCGGGCACGGGATTCAACGACGTGGTGCGCAATTTGCAGGTGCAGAAGGACGGCAAGATTTTGGCGGTGGGTCATTTTACCAATTACAACGGAGTGGCCTGCAACCGTATTGTCCGTCTGCGCGGAACTTCAGTGAAGGGGAAGAAATAATCGCCGCCTCTGGGTTTTGGAAGCGGACGATTTAAAAATGTGGCCCGCATCCTTTCGTCGTCGGCTCCGACTAAACTTCTTTCACCACGCCCCAGGAGACATCGAGATCTTTCGTAAGATAAAGCTTCACTGCCCGAACCAATGTTTTCGCTTCGAGCTTTTGCCCCGCTGAAACAATTTCCGGCAACGTGGCGTTTGAACGGATGGGAACGCTGTCTTGCGCAATGATTGGCCCTTCATCGAGGTGCATGCTCACAAAATGCGCGGTCACTCCGATGATTTTCACGCCATGCTCGTAGGCTTGCCGATAAGCCTGCGGGCCGGGAAAACTCGGCAGAAGCGACGGATGAATGTTGATGATCTTGTTTTTGTAGCGCCAGACGAAATTGGGCGAAAGGATTTTCATGAACCGCGCCAGCACGACGAAATCAATTTCGTACTCGTCCAAAATTTTTAGGGCCTCGGACTCAGCTGCGTTTCGTTCCTCCCAGGGAATGCGGACAAAGGGCAGGTTGAGTTTTCGCGCGAGCGGTTCGAGATCGTCGCGATTGGAGACGACCACGACCGGTTCCGCATTTTTCAATCGGCCCTGTTTAAAAGCGGCCATCAAGGTTGCGAAGCAATGCGTTTCTTTCGTGACCATGATTGCGCAACGCTGCTTTCGTTTTGGGTCCGTCAAGCGCAAGCGAATCTCCATGCCGAGAGCGCTTGCGAGTTTCTTCAATCCGGACTGCAACGTCTCACGGTCGAATTGTTTTGGCTTCCACGAAGCCTGAATGTTCATGCTGAACTGGCCGCGGGTGACTTGTTCTTCGAGCGCTTCGATGTTGGCGCGTTGCTCAAAGAGGAAACTGGTGATGCGGGCAATAACCCCGGTTTTGTCGCGGCCGATAACGGTGATGGTTGCGTAGTTTTTCATCAGAAATTTTCGAATCGGAGAACGCGAAAAAGGTAGCGATTGGAACTTTCAGGCTCAACGAAAAATCCAAGCGGCATCAGGCATTTACCGCAGGCTTTTGCCAAACTCTTTCTTTGACCCTGAGCGCAACTTTTCCTATGTTCCCGTGTTTCTCTTGGTGGATTACCAGACATGGCACTCTTATCGATCAAAAATTTGTTGGCCGAGAACAATCTCGCCAGTCCGGCGCAATTCGATGATTGCAGCAAGGCTTGGCGGGTCGCGGTCGATGGCGGTTCGCAGGATTCTTTGCTTAGCTTCATTGCCCGGGAACGCGGGCTTTCCGAGGATTTATTTCTTCAGCAACTCGCCAAAGCGCTGAACTGGACTTATCTCGACCTCAGCAAAATGGACCCGCAAGCCGAGGCTCGAAACAAAATCTCCACGAAAGTCGCCTTCCAATATTTTGTGCTCCCGACCAAATTTGAAGAGGGCAAGTTGCAGGTCGCGGTGAGCAATCCCTTTGATGCCTCCATGCTGAGCGCGGTGCAGTTTGATGCGCGCGGCCCGGTGAATTTTGCGCTCGCGCCGAAAGCGGAAATCGAAAAGTCGTTGAAGAAATATTACGGCGTCGGCGCGGAAACCCTTGATGAAATGTCGAAGGACGAACCCCTCGAACTTCTCGTGGGCGAGGACAAGGAGATCACCGAGGGCGACCAGGAAGCCAGCGTGATCAAGTTCGTGAACCAGATCATCTGGGAAGCTTTTAAGGATCGTGCGACGGACATTCACTTTGAACCTGCGGAGGATGAACTTCGCATCCGCTATCGTATCGACGGCATTTTGCACCAGACGCCAATGCCTCCGCAGTTGAAGCGGTATCAAGCGTCCCTTATTTCGCGCATCAAGGTGATGAGCGGAATGAACATCGCGGAAAAGCGCTTGCCGCAGGACGGACGCATTAATGTTCGAATTAAAGGCGAGGAAATCGACATCCGCGTGTCCACGGTGCCGACGGTTTATGGCGAGAGCGTCTCGCTGCGTTTGCTGACACGCGGCAAGATATTCTTCAGCATGGAAAAGCTCGGCTTCTCTCCGTTAGAAGAAGCAGCCATTCGCGAAATCATCATCAAGCCACACGGGATCATGCTCGTGACTGGCCCGACGGGTTCCGGCAAATCAACTTCGCTCTATTCCTTTCTTAGCACGATTAACTCAGTCACCAAACGAATCATCACGATCGAAGAACCGGTCGAATACGAACTCAAAGGCATCAACCAGATCGCGGTCCGGTCGGACATCGGGCTGACGTTCGCGATGGGTCTGCGCCACATTTTGCGGCAGGACCCGAACGTGATCATGGTCGGGGAAATTCGCGATCTCGAGACGGCGGAAATCGCCATCCGCGCTGCGCTGACAGGCCATTTGGTTTTCAGCACGCTCCACACGAACGATGCGCCCAGTGCTTTCACGCGTTTGATCGATATGGGTATTGAACCCTTTCTCGTCGCGTCTTCAGTCGAAGCGGTGCTCGCGCAACGTCTGGTCCGGACCATTTGCCCGCATTGCAAAGTGGAGCAAAAGGTGGAGCGCACTTTCCTGCGCAAAATTGGTTTTCCCGAGAGTGAGATCGAGACGGCGAAATTCTGGCGCGGCTCCGGTTGCGAACTATGCCGGATGCTCGGCTACCAGGGCCGGATGGGCATTTACGAACTTTTAATTTTGAATGAAGCCATTCGTCCGCTGGTGATGAATCGCGCCCCTGCTTCGACGATTGCGCAACGTGCGATGGAAGAGGGGATGCGGACGCTGCGCACGGATGGCTGGAACAAGGTCAAGGCAGGATTGACGACCGTGGAAGAAGTGCTGCGCGTCACACAAACCGAGGAACACATGAAGGCGTTGGTGGATGATAGCAGGACTGAACTATGGGCGAAAAGTTAAAGAAGTCCCGCTGGCATTCCGCGAATGTTTTTGACGTTGGAGCGCTGTCGCATCGACTCTGGCAATTTTCCGCGAGTGACAAAAAGTTTTCCCTCGCTCGGGACCAGGCCCTGGCACCCGCGGAATTTCCTCCCGAGCATCTGGTCGCCAAGAGCTGGGGCGAACTCTGGCAGCCGAAGCTCAACGTCGCGTGGCTTCCGGCGAACAAAGTTTTCCTGCGGGTGGTGCACCTTCCGAGCAGCGACGCCGCAGAGGCGCTTTCCATGGTCGAGTTGCAGCTGGAAAAGTTTTCGCCCATGCCCGTCGCGCAGATTGTCTGGAGCGTCGAGGTGTTGCCAAAAAAGCCGGAAGACACCTTGCAAACCGCGATTTTGATCATCGTGCCTCGGGACGCAGTGGAGGAATTTCTCGGATTGCTGGAAGGGCAGAAATACCTAGCCGACCGGTTGGAATTGCCCTTCGTGGATCAACTTCTCGCCACGCAGGTTCATGAGGATGGGGTTTGGATTTTTCCCGGCACCACGACCGCCTCGCCCTATCTTATGGCGTGGTGGTATGGCGGCCTGTTGCAGAACGTCACGCTTTTCGCTCCGGCATTGGGCATGGATTTGGGTTCGTCGCTCAAGGAACAAATTTCGCAGATCGCCTGGGCTGGGGAATTGGAAGGTTGGCTGACTTCGCCTCCGCGCTGGCATCTGGTGGCGGAGGGAGAAAACGCGGTCAATTGGGAAACAGCGCTCAAACCTGTGGCCGAGGAATCGATGCAGCTGATCGCGCCGATCCCGCCCGCGCAGGTGGCGGCGTTGAGCGCAAGGCGCTCCGTGCAAGCCAATGGCGCGGCCAGTTTGTTGCCGGCGGAATTTGCCGTGCGTTATCGCCAGCAGTTTGTAGATCGCCTTTGGATGCGCGGGTTGGGCGCGGTCGTGGTTCTTTACATGATTGGCGTGGCGATTTATTTCGGAGCGTTGCAGGTATTGAAATTTCAAAGGTATCGCGTGGAAACGCAAGTGGAGGAGATCAGCCAATCCTACACGAATGCCATGAAAATGGAGGCGCGCATCCGGGTGCTGGAAGACCGGAAGAATCTGCAGTTCGCCGCGCTGGATTGCTGGAACTCGGTCGCGGAGTTGTTGCCAGCCGAGGTATCGGTGGACCAGATTTTTTTCCAGAGGGGAAAATTTGACCTTTTTGGCACGGTGCCCCAGGAACACGAGACGGAAGTCACAGACTTCAACAGTGCGCTTCGGCGCGTGAAGGCGAACGGTGATTTGTTGTTCAGCGATGTGTCGTCGCCGAGCAGCCAGATTCGCGGGACCAGCGTGGTGTGGAAATTTTCTTGCAAACTGAAGAGTGGAGATAGCGCGCCATGAGTTCGACCCTCGAAAAATTAAATTTGCGGCCCCAGGAGCGTAGGTTGCTGGTGGGAATTTTCGTGGTTATTTTCATCGTCCTCAACGTGCTCCTGGTTTGGCCTCGCTTCGGGGATTGGGCGAAGGTGCGGGCCAGTCTGGACAAGACGCAAATGAATTTAATCACCTACCGATCGAAGATTGCCCAGGTTTCCGGCCGGAATGGGCTGGAAGCAAAGTTGAAAAAACTGGAGGGGGAAGGCGAAAGCGTGGTGTTGGAGGAGCAGGATGTCCAGATGCTGCGCGCGGTGCAGAGCCAAGTCGCGCAAAGCAAAGTGACGGTCAGCAATTACGGCGAGATCAAGAAACAGACCAGCGGCAAGACCAACGAATTTTTCGAGGAGCAGTCGATTCAAATTTCCGTGAACACAGGCGAGAAAGAACTGGTTGATTTTCTCCTGAACATTGGCTCCGGCAGTTCCATGATCCGGGTGCGTGATTTGGATTTAAAACCAGCCGACCAGAATCGCTACCGCCTCCAGGGCCGCATCACGCTCAGCGCAAATTACCAGAAAAAGCCGACGGCGCGCGCGGCGAAAGCAGCGGCGGCGGCAACTCTCAAACCGCCTGCTCCGGGTGTTAAAAAACCGTGAACTCAATGATTTCTACTGTGAAAACTTTTTATTTTCTCTTCGTGGCTCTGCTGGTCACCGCCGCAGGCCACGCGCAAACGAATCCCCCCGCCACGCCGCCGGCTTTTCCTGTTCCACGCCGGAACGTGCCATTGCGCGGAGCAACCAACACGAATGCGATCGGTCTCCCGGCGCGCACCACCCGGCCTCTCACCACGAATGCACCGGTCTCGACCGCCGTTCCCTTGATCGGCCCGAACGCCAACCCTGCCGCATCCATTTCCACCACCAA
>JBDSIW010000043.1:0-3735 GCA_039917795.1 Verrucomicrobiota bacterium
CGACGTAATGAGCGAAGGCAAAATGCGCGGCGCAAAAGTGCTGAAAATGTCTGAGGTGGGATTGATCTGCCAGCGCTATTTTGTGGTGCTGAAAGGGAACGAACAAAAGCTGGAAATCAGTTCCAACTTCGAACGAATCCGCGAGCTATCCGACTTTAATTGGAAACCGAATGCCTGGTATCGGTTGAAAGTTCGGGTGGATGTGGCGCAGGACGGCTCCGGAGTCGTGCGGGCGAAAGCCTGGAAAAAAGATGAGAAAGAGCCGGATAAATGGTCAATGGAACTGGCCCACAAAACCGCCCACCAGAACGGCTCCCCTGGTTTGTTTGGTTTTTCGCCGCAAGATCAGCGCGTGTTCATTGATAATATCGCGGTGACGCCGAATTGATTAAATTCTCAATTTTAAACTTACTCCGACTCTTAATCCGACTCCCATGCTTTCTCTTTTCGACCATGAAAAGCTAAACGTTTATCAGCGTTCGCTCCAATTCGTCGTTTGGACCACGGAAGTTTTAGAGCGGATACGATTCATTTCACGGGCAATTCGAGTGAAGACTGACAAGATTGATGACGACTTGAAGCGAAAGGATTAAGATTAAAATGAAGACTATGATTGAAACCCAAAAATGGCAGGCGATCACCGCCGGAGTGATATTTTCTTTTGCGGCAATGACTTTCTCGGGAGCCGCCGACTGGCCGCAATGGGGCGGAACGCCGGAGCGCAATATGTATTCGCCCGCCAAAGGCCTGCCGGACAAATTCGATCCCGGCAAACCCAAGTCCGGCACTGAAGACATTGACCTGAGCACCACAAAAAATGTCAAGTGGGCCGCCAAACTCGGCTCGCAAAGCTATGGCAACGCCACCGTCGCCGGCGGAAAAATTTTCGTCGGGACCAACAACGAATCACCCCGCGATCCCAAGCATCAGGGCGACCGCAGCATCCTGATGTGCTTTGACGAAAAGACGGGCGAATTCTTGTGGCAACTCGTTGTTCCAAAGCTCGTGTCGGGCAAGGTCAACGATTGGGAAAATCTGGGCTTGCTCTCGTCTCCCACGGTCGAAGGAAACCGCATCTATCTCGTGACCAGCCGTTGTGAAGTCATTTGCCTCGACATCGAAGGAATGAAGAATGGCAACGACGGCCCATTCAAAGAAGAGGCCCAATATTACGTCGGACCTGGCAAATCGAAAATTGAACCCGGCCCAAAGGATGCCGACATCATCTGGCGTTACGACATGATGGATGAACTCGGCGTTTTCCCCCACAACGCCTCGAATTGTTCGGTGCTGATAGTGGATGACATCGTTTACGCCTGCACCTCCAACGGTCAGGATTGGACGCATTCCAATATCCCCTCCCCCAATTCCCCCAGCTTCATCGCGCTCAACAAAATGACCGGCGCACTTGTCGGGGAGGATGACGCCAATATTGGCCCTCACATTTTCCATGGCCAGTGGAGTTCGCCTTCCACTGGAAAAGTGAATGGCAAACAACTGGTGTTCTTCGGCGGCGGCGACGGTTTGTGCTACGCATTTGATGCAAAACCGGTGAAGGTGGGCGACACCGAATCGTTGAAGAAAATCTGGTGGGCGGATTGCAATCCTCCCGAATACAAAAAGAACAAAGAAGGCCAGGCGATCAAATATCCCGCCGCGGAAGGCCCGAGCGAAATCAACGCAACGCCGGTGTTTTACAAGAATCGCATCTACATCGCCACTGGCCAGGATCCGGAACACGGCGAAGGCATCGGGCATTTGAGTTGCCTGGACGCGACCAAGACCGGTGACATCACGAAGACGGGCGTCATCTGGGACTACAAAGGGATTCATCGCAGCATCTCGACCGTTTCCATCGACCCGCAAACCGGCCTGCTTTTCGTGGGAGATTTCTCGGGATTTCTTCATTGCCTCGATGCCGAAACCGGGAAGCTTTACTGGACTCACGACATGAAGGCGCACATGTGGGGATCTACTTTGGTCGCTGATGGGAAAGTTTACGCAGGGGACGAGGACGGCGACTTCGTGGTGATCGCTGCCACCAAGGAGAAAAAAATCCTGAGCGAAACCAATCTTGGTGCCCCGGTTTATTCGACACCTGTGGTCGCCAACGGCACGATTTACCTCGCGAGCAATACTCATCTCTACGCCCTCGGCGAGAATGCCAAGCCGGTGAATACCGATCAGGCGCCGAAAGTGGATTTGGATTTAAAGAAACCATAACCACGATTTCATGGCTCCATCTCCGCGCATTACTCTCACCCAATGGCTGATCTGCGTCATCGCCGCCATCGGCTTTCTGTTCGACACCTATGAGCTTTTGATGACGCCGCTGGTCGGTGTGCCGGCCATTGCCGAGTTGCTCCAAGTGCCACCCAACAATCCGCTGGTCACGGAGTGGATGGGGAAAATGCTTTGGATGAGCGCGCTATGTGGCGGGGTCTTCGGCTTGTTCGGTGGCTGGCTGATTGATCGCTTCGGCCGCAAGCGCATCATGGCGGCGAGCATTTTTGTTTACTCGCTTTCGCCCGCCGCCGCTGCATTAAGCACGACGTTGCCGTGGTTCATCTTTTTTCGCTGCACCACATTCATTGGTGTTTGCGTGGAATTTGTCGCGGCCATCACTTGGCTGGCGGAATTATTTCCCGACCCGCGCCGCAAAAAAATCGTTCTCGGAACCACCCAGGCTTTTGCGTCTCTGGGCGGAATCCTCGTGACGGTAATGAGCGCGTGGATTGTGGCTCACGCAAATTCGCTCCCCGCCCTCCACCTGCCGGATATCTTCAATGCGCATGCCACATGGCGTTACACTCTTTTTACCGGATTGCTTCCCGCGATTCCGATTGCGCTGCTCCTGCCGTTCGTCCCCGAATCGCAAATCTGGCGGCAACGACGCGAATCGGGAACCTTGCAGCGTCCCAGCTTTGGCGCCTTGTTCGCGCCTGAATTGCGGCGAGCTACCATTGTGACCGCGCTCCTCTCGGCTTGCGCTTATGCCGCAGCTTTTGGCGCGCTTCAATTGACGCCTCTTCGCATTGCTCCTGGACTTCCGGAATTGGCCGAGCAACGGAAGGCCATCAGGCCATTGCAGGAAGAGGCGAAGAGTTTGAATGTGCAACTCACTGCCGCACTGCCCGCCTTCGAGCAAGCAACCAAAGAAATTCCCGGACTAACTGAACTCGCAGCGCAACGAGCCAAAACTCGGATCGCCATTCGCGTTCAGAAAAAAATTTATGACCAGAGTAAGGGCGATTCTGAAAAAGCCATGGCCAAAACAACGATCACTGTCCTCACCTCTCGCATCAGCCAACTCGACACAAACCTAACGCAACTCACAGTCGAAAAACCTGAAGCAAAACAAGCCGTCCTCGCCCGCGAGAAAGTTTTGAAGCAACTCGGAGATAATCGCGAGCAACAAGAACCGCTCGACCGGAAAATCAAAGAGGTTGGAAATAAGATGCAGGGCTACCAGGAAACGGGTGGCCTGGTGGGAAGAATTCTTCTGGCCATCCTGCTCCTGGTCGCGATCTCCCAGCGCGCCTTGCTCCGCCTCTTCGTCGTGCCGGGGCTGATCCTTTTCCCGCTCACGTATTGGTCGCTCTATCACACCTCAACGCCGGCAATGCAATGGGGCATTTTCTTTTGCGGACTTCTCGTCGTCGCGCAATTCAGTTATTTCGGCGAATTCCTGCCAAAAGTTTTTCCACTGCACCTTCGGGGAACAGGCGGAAGTTT
>JBDSIW010000044.1:0-3250 GCA_039917795.1 Verrucomicrobiota bacterium
TAAATTCCCATTGAGAATGGCGCCGCTTAATTGATAAGTGAAGATCGACCCGGCCAAGTTACCGGCCGTAATCGCATACGGAGCGGCAGTGATTTTTTGGCGAGGTGATAACGGTGTGAAAGCGCCAAGAGTGGTCCGCACGTCGAGCTGAAGCCAACGATCTGCGCCGGGGAAGTTGGTGCCAAAATCCAAAGACAAGGTGAATAAACCATTCGTAACGGTGACAGCAACCTGATTGGGCGAATTGGACGCGACCAAACTGCCGCCAGCGACTGCATTCCACAGCGTCGGCTGAAACTCGGCATTGCCGTTATACGGAGTTCCAGAGTCGTTAAAGCGTCCCTGATAAGTGATCGCAGTACCTTGAGCGTAGAGTGGCGCTAAGTGAAAATTTATCACGGCGAGAAGGATTAGCGCCAATACAGGAGACAGTTTGTTTTTCATGGTTTTGCCTTGGCTGTGGGGCCACCGTGTTGAGACAGGTGTCACCAGAATTTCACGGTTCAACAGCCGAACAAACCGAGAAAAGTGAAGACTGTTCATTTGCAACTATTACGACTTGAAATACAACAAAAATCCCTGTCCTAAGAAGTCGAAAGACTGGTTAGATTAAGGGTCTCCCCCCGGTCCGCTCGCCGACGTTCTATTCTCTTATCCAGCGTTTCGCTTTCATCTCGAAACGCGGCAAGGTTTGCGGCGCGACGGCGCTAGCGGCAATTCGCAGATTAAATGTCGCTTGAAGTTTTTTCCCAATTTGTTCAATCAATATCGGAACATTCTGACAATCGGGTTTCGGTTCAATTTCCAGCGACAACTCGGCCATGCTGTTCTGCGTTTTGACAAGGGCGCGAAACTCTGCAATGTCGTTAAACTGCTGCAAAATTTCCTCAATGCCGGACGGATGGATGTTCACGCCACGAACAATAATCATGTCATCGGTGCGACCTAAAATCCCGCCGCGCAACGCGAGGTCAAATCGTCCGCAGATGCACGGCAAATTTTCAGCGGCCCAAACCAGATCGCCAGTGCGATAACGCAACAGCGGCGAACCAGTTCTTCCCAAAGTGGTGAGAACAAGTTCGCCGGTTTCGTTTGTGGAAATATTTTTCCCGGTTTGTGGATTTATGATTTCGGCGAAATAAGCGGATTCGATGACGTGAAGAATTCCTAGTTGTTTCGGACATTCGTAAGTGACGGGACCCACTTCTGTCATACCGTGATGGTCAAAAATTTTTGCGCCGCGCCAAAGGATTTCCAGGCGATCCCGGATGGCGGGAATGCTTCCGCCCGGTTCGCCCGCGACGATCAGCTTCTTCAGGCGCAGTTTTGTTAAATCAAACTTTTCCTTTCCAGCAATCTCGGCGAGGTGCAGGGCGTAAGTCGGCGTGCAACAGAGCACCGTGGCTTCGTTGTCCAGGATGGCTTTCACGCGGGCGTGGCTGTTCAAGCTGCCGCCGGGGATGCACAACGCGCCCATTTTTTGGCCCGCATCGAATGCCAGCCAGAAACCCAGGAACGGGCCGAACGAAAACGCGAAATAGATCCGGTCTTCCGCGCCGACTCCTGCCGCCGCGTAAACTTCCATCCAGCTTCGCACCATGGAATCCCAGCTCTCGGGTGTATCGAGCCAGCGCAGGGGCGAGCCGGTTGTGCCGCTGGTCTGGTGAAAGCGCGTATAGCGCGCGAGCGGGAAAGTCAGGTTTGTTCCAAACGGGCCGTGCGTGGACTGGTCGGCGACTAATTCAGCTTTGGTCGTGAACGGAATTCGGCGCGAGAATTCCTCGAGAGATTTGAAATCGACCCGGGCTCCAGAAAGTTTCCCGGCGTAAAAGCGATTGGCCGGGAGCAAAGTCGCGATCAGTCCGTGGAGTTTCGCCAGTTGGTGCGCGGCAATTTTTTCGCGACTGGCAAAGTCCGTTGCCATGGGAATTTAACCGTGGCTCGGTTTGGCCGGGGACGTTTGCACGCTGGCCGGTTTGCCGCCTCCACTCACATTGGTTGGCGCGTATTTGGCGACGAGAAAAGCTCCCCCTGCCGCCAGCACGCATCCGAGGAGAAACGGGACGGGCAGATTTTTCCAGCCGCCTTCCGGTGGATGAATAGTCATGGCCACGATCGTATTGACGATCGGCGCGCCGCCAAAAACGATCGGCATCACAGCCGCAGCGGCAGCGCCTTTGTAAATCTGCGCCGCGGCTCCCAGCGCCAGCACCAGCGTGAACGCGCCGACCGCTCCCGCCGCTCCCGCGATCAAGCTCCACTTGATCCCCCCGCTGCTAAAACTCCAGTTCGAGCCGCGTATTTTTAAAAGTGCAGCGGAGGCCAGGCCGATGAGCGCATAAGCCACGCAGACGAAGAGAAAGGCTTTCAATCCAGCGTGGGTGGCTTCCTGGCCCATCGGCATGTTCGCCCGGGCTTTATGCAGGAGCACGCCGTAAACACCCCACGAAACGACGGTCATCAGTGCGAAGATTAGCCAATTCATGCCGGGAGTTTATGGAGGGCCGTTCTTTACATCAATTGGATTATCGGCGAATTTTCCGGCATAAAGATTCTGGGTTCCCAACCGATTTAATATTGTGAAATTTATCTTCCTCAGTTTGGTTTTGCTCATTGCAGGATGCGCCACGAACAACACGTTCGAGAAACGGCGAACCGAGCGCTCCGGGGCTTACTCAGCTTTCTCGCCCGAAATCAAAACGTTGGTGGACAAAGGAGAGATCAAGGTCGGGATGCCCGAGGATGCGGTTTACATCGCATGGGGGCCGCCCGCCGAAATTTTAAAATCCGAGAACGAGCGAGGGGCGATCCTGCGCTGGCTTTACTACGGAAGCTATCTCCAGGAGCAACGTTATTGGACGGGCTCGCGGGGCGGCTTTGCGCGGGGATATCCCTCGGAACGATTGGAGTTTGATTACATCCCGCGCGACTACGTGAGCGCAGAAATTATCTTCGCCAATGGCGTGGTCAAGAGCTGGACCATGCGGCCGCGGCCCTTGTGAAATTCGCTCTCGCCATTTTCTGTTTCGTCCTGGCCGGTTGCGCAACAAGTTCCCTCGAAAAACGAAAGTCTGACAAGCGTGTCGCCTATCAGCAGTTAACTCCGGAACTCAAAACTCTGGTGGACGATGGCCGCATCGCGCCCGGAATGACCGAGGACGAAGTTTACCTGGCCTTGGGCAAATCTTCGGAGGTTTTAGCGGCGGAAGACGAGCGCGGGCTGGCTAAGAAATGGCTCTACAAAAAAATT
>JBDSIW010000045.1:0-9741 GCA_039917795.1 Verrucomicrobiota bacterium
GCCATCACACCGTCACGCATTTGCTGCATTTGGCGTTGCACGAAGTCGTGAGCAAAGAAGCCACGCAAAAAGGTTCGTTCGTCGGGCCGGAAAAATTAACGTTCGATTTTAATTGCGCCCCGCTCACGCCCGAACAACTCAGCGACATCGAAAAACTCGTCAACGAACGCATCCTCGAAAACGCGGGCGTGTCGTGGACGGAAGTTTCCCACGCCGATGTGAAATCGCGCAAAGATGTGATGCAATTTTTCGGCGATAAATACGGCGACACCGTGCGCGTCGTGCAAATTGGCGGCGACGCTGGAAAGCTGAACGGTTATTCGATGGAACTTTGCGGCGGCACACATGTTCGCGCGACCGGCGAAATCGGTTTGTTCCGCATCGTCGGCGAAAGCGCGATTGCCGCAGGCGTCCGGCGCATTGAAGCCGTGGCCGGTTTGGAAGCATTTAATTTGGCGAACCAACAACTTCGCCAACTTCGCAGCATCGCGGGACAACTCAATTCGCCCATTGGCGAACTGGAAAAGAAAATTGAAACCTTGCTCGCGCAGCAAAAAGATTTGGAGAAACAAGTTAGAGCTACGCACCAACAACGAGCTGCTGGTTATGCGACCGAGGTGATGAAACAAGTTCAAGAAATTCAAGGCATTCCAACCATCGTCGCGAATTGCACGTCTATGGGTTTCGGTGCTGGAGACGAGCTTCAGGAAATCGTTAATGCGTTGAAAAGTAAATTTAACGGTCTTGTAGTTCTTGGTGGAGTGTCTGGCGAGGCGGTTTCATTAGTTTCGTCTGTCTCACCGGATTTCACCGCAAAAGTTCAAGCTGGAAAAATCATCCAAACCATCGCGCCCATCGTCGGCGGCAAAGGCGGCGGCAAACCCGACAATGCGCGCGGCGGCGGGAAAGATGCGAGCAAGTTGGATGAAGCGCTTGAGAAGGCAAAGACTTTGCTGGCCTAATAACGTTTCTAAAAGTGAGCGACGGAAAAAGATTTGCTAGCTACAAATCAATGAACGAGGGCAGATGTGATCAACTACCAAACTGGAAATGAACTCGATCTTGATGGAGTGATCGATTTGTATCGGGCCTCGACGCTGGGTGAGCGGCGGCCGGTGGAGGATCGCGACCGGATGGCGATGATGCTGCGCAACGCCAATCTAGTCGTCACCGCATGGGAGGAAGAATTGCTGGTTGGAATTGCGCGGAGCATCAGTGACTTCAGCTATGCCACTTATTTGTCCGATCTCGCCGTTCGATTGTCGCATCAGAAGCAGGGCGTCGGGCGAGAGTTAATCAGGCACACGCGAGAGCAGGGCGGCCATGCCGCAATTATTCTTTTGTCGGCTCCAATGGCTACGGAATATTACCCGCGCATTGGTTTCCGTCGTCACCCATCCGCGTGGACGCTGGGGCCGGAGGAACAATTGTGTTGAAGTGAAGGATCTTTTTTATCGTGCATCCATTGTTCTTTGATGGAGTGCGTCAAACCAAAATCGAAAAATCTATATGACGATTAAAGATGCAGAGTGGGCGGACTTTGCGACTCCAACCGGGGTGATGCGGACCCACTTGTTTCGCCCGGCAGCCGAGGGGCGATATCCGGGCATCCTGCTTTACTCGGAAATTTTCCAGGTGACCGGTCCAATCCGCCGCACGGCAGCATTGCTCGCCGGGCACGGTTTTGTGGTGGCGGCGCCGGAAATCTATCACGAATTTGAGCCAGCGGGCACTGTGTTGGCCTACGACCAAGCGGGCGCGGATCGTGGCAACGAACTGAAAACCACAAAGGAAGTTTCCGGATACGACCAGGACGCGCGTGCGGTTTTGAATTTCTTGAAGTCGCATCCTCATTGCACCGGGAAACTCGGGGTGATGGGTATTTGCATCGGCGGCCATCTGGCGCTCCGCGCTGCAATGAATCCCAAAGTACTCGCGGGAGTTTGTTTTTATGCGACGGACATTCATAAGCGGGGTCTGGGAAAGGGAATGAACGATAACACGCTCGATCGTATGAAGGAAATTCGCGCCGAGATGATGATGATCTGGGGACGACAAGACCCTCATGTGCCGGGAGAAGGGCGCGCGAAGATTTACAATGCAATGAACACTGCTGGAATTCATTTTACCTGGCACGAATTCAACGGTCAGCATGCCTTCCTGCGCGACGAGGGGCATCGCTACGATCCTGAGTTGGCGGCAATCGGATACCAACTTGCGCTCGGATTGTTTAAACGGAAGCTTGGGGAAGGCGATTTGCCCGCGAGCAATTCGGTCGAGGCCAAGGAAACGCGTCACTGAGCCGGATGGATGGTTCCCGGGTTTAGCTGACCCAATGGAGCTTGGCGTCGCCTTCCTCTTCGCGGAAGAGTCGGCACAGAATTTCCTTAAGTCTGACCACGCATATTGGTCCGAGCTTCTACGTAGTTGCCCCGGTTTTATGGAAGTTTCGGAATTTTTGCCCCGAATTTTTATCAATCCCATTAACTTTATGGGAGGGTTCCGCCTCATATCCAACGAATAAATCCGTCGTAGCATGGAAGGACTAACCCAATTTTTATTATGATAACCCGATCTGTCCTGTGCTTTACTCTCGGAATCTGTTTGCTTCACTTGACCTCTGCTGTTCTCCATGCGGAACCGAACAAGGTAACCTCCGGCGGCACGCTTCTCCAGACCTCGGAGGAATCCGCTTTGCCCGAAGCGCTTGTCCTTTCGGTGCGGGGAAAATGTGAGTTTTCGGAGGATGGAACAACTTTCACCAAACTGGATAAAAACCATATCTTCAACCAGGGAGCAGTGATTCGGACGGGCAAAGATGCGAGCGCCGACGTTTTTTTCCGGCGCGTGGGAACCACCGTGCGCGTGCAACCGAATTCGGAAGTGAAGCTCGAAAAAATGACCCGCCAAATGAAGGACGGTGCGGCTGTACTGAACACTTTATTGGATCTGCGACGCGGCAGGATTTTCACCGTTGTTCGCTCCCTGGTGGAGGGCAGCACCTTTGAAATCAGGAATGCCGCCGGACGTTCAGTCGTCGAAGGCGCGCCCGCTGGTGGCTTGGGTCGCTACATCATCACAGCTGATGGAACTCAAGTGGCGGATAAATCTTCCAATATCCCGATCAAGGTTATCGGCGATACGGGCATCACCGTAATTTCGCCGGGCCAGATTTTCAGCGCGAAAGATGGCAAGATGCTGCCCGTCGCCACTCCAGAGAAGGTGGTCCAACTGATCGAGTTCGACGAACTCCACGCGTTGGCCGAGAAAATATCCGACGAAAAGTGATTTCGCAGAGGTCTTGAGCCCGCCAGCAGCCAACTGCGCACAGGCAAACGGATCACTCCTAATCAATTTAAACATTTCGACCCTCGCTCGTTTGAGCGGGGGTTTTTTGTTGCTGGCGGTTACACAGTGGTTCGCTAGATTCAGTTTCGCAGAATGAAAAACGCATTTGATTCAATCGACTCCGTCCTGACTGACTTGCGCAAGGGCAAGCTGGTTATTGTCGTCGATGACGCGGATCGCGAAAACGAAGGCGACTTGATCATGGCTGCGGAAAAAGTCACGCCGCAGGCAATCAATTTCATGGCGAAGTTCGGGCGGGGGCTGATTTGTGTGCCGACCACATCCGAGCGCCTGAAGCAATTGGGCGTCGAGCAAATGGTCGTGCAAAACCGCGACAGCTTTAAGACGGATTTTCAGGTTAGCGTCGATGCCGCGAAAAATATTTCCACCGGAATCAGCGCGGCGGATCGCGCCCGAACAATTCAGGTGATGGTGGATCCGACAGCTTTGCCCAACGACCTCGTCCAACCCGGCCATGTGTTTCCGCTTCGCGCCAAAGCGGGCGGAGTATTGCAACGCGCAGGCCACACCGAAGCCGCAGTTGATTTGGTGAAGCTTGCCGGTTTCCGGAGCACCGGCGTGATTTGCGAAATCATGAGTGACGACGGCTCGATGGCGCGATTGCCCGAGTTGCGAAAATTCGCCAAGCAACATCGCTTAAAGATCTGCACGATCGAGTCTTTAATTAAGCACCGCCGCTCGCGCGAGAAGCTGGTCGAGCGCGTGGAAGTGATCAAAATGCCGACCGACTACGGCGATTTTGATTTGTATCTGTATCGTTCCAATCTCGATGGCCAACATCACCTGGCGCTGGTGCGTGGCGAAGTCGCGGGGAAAAATAATGTTCTGGTGCGGGTTCATAGCGAGTGTTTGACCGGCGACGTTTTTGGTTCGCGCCGATGCGATTGCGGACCGCAGCTGCATCAGGCAATGAGGCAAATCGCGAAAGAAGGACGCGGCGTGATTGTTTACATGCGGCAGGAAGGGCGCGGAATTGGACTCGGACCAAAAATCCAAGCCTACAAGTTGCAGGAAAATGGTTACGACACGGTCGAGGCCAACTTGAAACTTGGTTTTAAAATTGATCTGCGGGAGTACGGTTTGGGCGCGCAAATCATGGTCGATCTCGGGCTGAAAACCATTCGCCTGCTCACGAACAATCCGAAAAAAGTCGTGGGACTGGACGGGTATGGTTTGGAAATTGTCGAGCAGATTCCCATTCGCGTGAAGTCAAATCCGCACAACGAAAGTTATCTAAAAACGAAGCGCGAAAAGCTGGGGCATTTGCTGTGAGGCCAACTCCAGTGCCAATCGACTTGCATCAATTTGGCAACTCTCTAGACGGAATATCCCAGTTTCCATTATTAGCAACAGTTTGAAAACCCCGGAATTTCTCGTAATCAATATTTTTTGTTTTTTGGAACGAAACCGCTAATTTTCCCAAGCATGTTGAAATCCGTCAAAAAAATCAAATCGCAGCGCTCTGATGGCCACGCTTTCGCCATCGTCGCGTCCCGTTATAATTCCCAGTTCGTGGATGCGATGCTACGCGCTGCCAAGGCGGAACTGCTCCGCGTTGGAGCGAAACTTCAAATCGTGCGCGTGCCAGGCGCGTATGAGATCCCAGTCGTCGTTGCTAAACTAGCTCGGGCGAGGCGAGTCTCCGCCGTCATTTGTCTGGGGGTAATTTTGCGGGGCCACACCGTTCATGCCGCACACATCGGCGATGCCGTGAGCTCCGCCTTGATGCAAATCCAACTGGAAACTGAAATTCCGATCATCCACGAAGTCTTGCTGTTGGAAAATGAGGAGCAGGCAAAAGTGCGTTGCCTCAGCACAACTCACAATCGGGGAATGGAAGCAGCGCAGACCGCTATTGCCATGTCCCTCGTTATGCAGTCGTTGCGTGAATAAATCGGAAGCGGCCTCGTCGAGATTAGAGCCTTTGTGAATTTTTTCACATAATCGCACTTGAAGTTATGACCGCCAATGTTAATTTCCGAAACGTTTGCAACAAAAACACTCATCTATGAAAAATTCGGTTCGATTTATCGCTCTATTAACCTTGGCCACGGCCATTCATTTTGCCTCGGCCGCTGACATTACTGGAACCATCACGCTCAAGGGGACGCCTCCTCCAGAAAAAGATATTCAGCTCACCGCTGACTGCGGGGTGATGCATAAGAGTCCGGTCAAAACCCGCTTCTATTCTGTGAATGACAAAGCGCAACTGGCGGATGTGGTCGTAATTTTAAAGGGTGCCAATCTAAAAGGCTCCGCCGCAGCTGCGAAGCCCGCCACCCTTGACCAACACGGCTGCGAATATCTTCCCTATGTGACCGCGGTTCAGGCTGGGCAAAAAGTTTTGGTGAAAAACTCGGACCCGCTAATGCACAACGTCCATCCCATCCCGGTCGCCACGGGAAATAAGGAAGTCAACAAGGCGCAGATGCCGAAGTCGCCTGACTTGGAATTTGTTTTCGAAACCCCGGAGCAATTTCTAAAATTCAAATGCGATGTCCATCCGTGGATGTTTGCGTATGTGACAGTGGTGGATCATCCCTATTTCGCGGTGACGGGAAAAGATGGCAGCTACAAAATCGCCAATGTGCCTCCGGGCAAATACACGGTGGAAGCGTATCATCGCAAGGCCGCTCCCGCTGGCACGCCTGCGACCAAAGAAGTCGAAGTAAAAGAGCAATCGGCCACGGCGGACTTTGTGCTCGAAGTAAAATAATATTTTCGAAATTTTCAAACCGCTGGGGCGAAATCGCCACAGCGGTTTTCTTTTTCCAATGGCCCGTCCAATTTACAGCCCCTGGTTGAATCGCTTCGCCGTCTTTACCGCGTTCATTACTTTGATTTTGATTGGGGTGGGCGGTTTGGTGACGAGCAAGGGGGCCGGAATGGCGGTGCCGGATTGGCCGACGAGTTACGGCTACAATATGTTTGCTCTCCCCTTTAAGTTCTGGCGCGGAGGAGCCTTTCATGAACATACCCATCGTCTCGTGGCCTCGATGGTCGGTCTGCTCACGGCGATTCTTGCGCTTTGGCTTTGGGCCCGGGAGACGGAGAGAAAAGTCCGGCGCAATGGGATCGTGGCCATCACGGTCATTTTGCTGATCGTCGGAGGAATGATGGGGGTGAGAAAAAATCCGGTATTTATCTCCATTGCTCTCGCGGGACTTTGCGGAATTGTATTCGGTCTTTTTAAAATCAAACAAACTTCCGGCGTGCGCTGGTTTGGAATCGTCGCGCTTTCGGCGGTGGTTCTGCAAGGGGTGTTGGGTGGGCTTCGCGTGGTTTTGTTCAAAGACGAGATTGGCATTTTTCACGCAACGCTGGCCCAACTGTTTTTGGTTCTCGTCAGCATCATTGCTCTGCTCACCAGCCAGTGGTGGCAGGGATTTCAAACGTCGATCGAAATAATGCCGGGCCGAACACTTCGCCGCTTCGCCATCGCCACCACCGCTTTGATTTTGATCCAACTGATTCTTGGCGCCACAATGCGGCATCAGCACGCCGGTCTGGCAGTACCGGATTTCCCATTTTCCTATGGAAAAATCTGGCCTTCTCTAGATTCGGCCTCGATCCAACTGATCAATCAGCAACGCCTCGACGCCAACGACCCCAACCCGATTACGGCGTTTCACATCGTGGTCCATCTGTTTCACCGCCTGACTGCGTTCCTGATCCTGGGTTTGATCGTTGGGCTCGCTTTGAATTTCCGAAAAAAGCTCGGCTCGCGCTCGATCATTTCCAGGCTTTCCATGTTCTGGCTTGGGATGATCACGGCTCAAGTGGGCATGGGAATCCTCACCGTGCTGAAGAACAAGCCAGCGGATATTGCCACCGGTCATGTAATGCTCGGTGCAGCCAGTTTGGTGATGGGTGCATTGATCGTGATGATCACTCGGAAAATTTCCGTTGAACGCGAAATTCCGGTCAGGCATGTTGAAACCGCAATTTCGGTTCGACCCTGCTCCGAGTCCAAGAAGGTTTGTTGACCATCGATGATGAAAGCTGTTGCCCAAACATTAAGCGCCCCGCCAATCGCCGGGAAAACCTCGTTCGCCGTGTTTTCCGAGTTGATCAAAATGCGCCTCACGAGCTTGGTTTTGCTGACGACGGCCGTCGGGGTTTACCTCGGCGTTCGCGGCGCGATGGATTGGATGCTTCTCTTTCACACGCTCCTGGGGACTGCCCTGTTGGCAAGCGGCGCCGCAGCTCTCAATCAATTGATTGAACGAGATTACGACGCAAAAATGGCTCGCACCGAGGACCGCCCGCTCCCCTCGGGGCGATTGCAGCCGGAAACGGTCTTGATCGGCGGTGCACTTGCCGCGGGCCTGGGCCTGGCTTACCTGGCCTGGAAGGTCAATCTGCTCACAAGCTTTTTGGGGGTCGTGACTTTGACGAGTTACCTTTTTGTTTACACACCCCTGAAACGAGTCACCTCGTTGAACACAGTGATCGGCGCGATTCCAGGGGCGCTCCCGCCGTTGATGGGATGGACCGCTGCACGCGATCAAATCAACGTCGAAGGCTGGTCGCTATTTGCGATTTTATTCTTCTGGCAACTTCCGCATTTTCTCGCGATCGCGTGGATGTATCGCGAGGATTATGCGAGGGCGGGTTTTGCCATGCTTCCGGTGATTGATCCGCAAGGAACGCGCACCGGAAAACAAGCAGTGAGTCACACGCTCGGTCTCTTGTCCGTGAGCCTCTTCCCAGTCTTGTTTGGACTGGCGGGGTGGTTTTATTGCGTGGGGGCAATATTGTTCGGCGCCATATTTTTGGCGGCAGCGATCCGTTTTTCTCGAAATCTGACCAGAGATCACGCGCGTCAATTGTTCTTCGTATCGATTATTTACCTGCCGCTATTGTTGGGACTAATGGTGTTGGACAAAATCAAATATTTAAACCTGAACTGATTCTTCCGTTGACACTGAAACAAACGCAAAGTTAACTAGCGCCCCTTAAATTCCGACTGGAACGGGATTGGTTTTCGGCGGCGGAAAAAAAGAAAAAACCATGCAGCACAATCACGATACGCATCACGAACACGCGCACCACGAGCCCGGTTTCTGGGGCAAATATGTTTTCTCTACCGATCATAAGGTCATTGGAATTCAATACGCCATCACGGCGCTGGTGTTTTTGTTTTTCGGTTTTTCTCTGATGATGCTGATGCGATGGCAGCTCGCTTATCCCGGCAAAGCCATACCGCTGGTCGGCTCACTTCTTCATTCCATGCTCGGCGATGCGGCACCGGGCACGGTGGACGCCACCGGAAAAATCATTGGCTACACCATGTCCGCGGATTTGTATAACGCCTTTGGTGCCATGCACGGAACGATCATGGTGTTTCTCGGCATCGTCCCACTGGCCTTTGCCGCGTTTGGAAATTACGTCGTTCCCCTGCAGATCGGAGCACCGGACATGGCGTTTCCCCGGATCAACATGGCCAGCTACCAAAGTTTCGTGGTGGGCGGTGTGATCATGTTGGTCAGCTTTTTTATTCCGGGCGGCGCAGCGCAGGCCGGATGGACCTCTTATTCTCCTTTGGCGACGGTTATTCCGACGCATGGCCAGACGTTTTGGTTGATCGGCATGGTGTTTCTGATCACATCGTCACTGTTGGGTGCGGTTAATTTTATCGCCACCATCATTCAAATGCGCGCTCCCGGAATGAACTGGATGCGCCTCCCATTTTTCGTTTGGGCGCAATTCGTCACGGCCTTTCTGTTGTTGCTTGCCTTTCCTCCGCTCGAAGCCGCCGGCATTATGCAACTGATGGACAAAGTTGCGCACACCAGCTTTTTCCTGCCCACCGGGTTGGTCGTATCGGGGCAGATCGCGAATATCAGCGGCGGTGGCAGTCCGCTTCTTTGGCAGCATCTGTTTTGGTTTCTCGGTCATCCCGAGGTTTACGTTCTGATTCTTCCAGCGATGGGTATCGTGTGTGAAATCCTGGCGAACAACACTCGCAAGCCGATCTGGGGTTACAAATCGCTGGTTTACTCCTCATTGGCGCTCGGGTTTCTCTCGTTTATCGTCTGGGCGCATCACATGTATCTCACGGGCATGGGGACGAAGATCAGCACGTTCTTCCAGACCACGACGATGATCATTTCGATTCCGTCGGTCATCATCCTGACCTGCTTCTTTATTTCGCTCTGGGGCAGTTCAATTCGCTTCAATACCCCGATGATTTTTTGCCTCGCGTTCCTGCCGATGTTCGGGATCGGCGGTTTGACTGGGTTGCCCCTTGGTTTCAATTACAGCGATTTGTTTTTACATGACACATATTATGTGATCGCGCACTTCCATTACATTGTCGCGCCCGGAACGATTTTCGCGTTGTTCGCCGGAATATATTATTGGTATCCA
>JBDSIW010000046.1:0-15457 GCA_039917795.1 Verrucomicrobiota bacterium
CCCTCATTATTCTCGCCGACAAAGATGTAGAAAATGGCGTGGTTCAATCTCTCACCCAGCTGGCGGACGAAGCGGGCATTCATAAGGGACTTTTGGGCAGCCGGCCCGTCGCCCGAAAAGTCATCCCATGACCACGAGATCGGCCACTTCATGGAGAGCGCCGCAATGGCTCGCCGCGGTCGCTGCCATTTTTCTCGTCCAGTTTTTGCTGATCTATTTTCTTTCGCCTCGGAATCGCATCTCGACACACACTTTTTCCACCCCGTTTCTCCTGCAAATTTCTCACGCAACCTTGACCGAGGCGGAGTTTTCCAAACGATATTTGGAGAACGATCCTGCTTCATTCACTTTGCCTGGCGCCCGCGGTTTCTCAGGGGTGGCCTGGTTGAAGGCTCCGGCCCACGGATACGGCGCGGAAAATTTGTTCGAACAAAAGGAATCTCCGTTTTGGCTGACCTTGAACGTGAGCCAGCTCGGAAATGGCATCAATCAATTCGTCCGTTCCAACACGATTGCACCCATCCTGCAAGCGGAGGATTCCTCGCCCCGGTTCCAAACCCGCGTCATTACTGTGGCCGATGAAACCAAAACCAGTTCACGGCTTCGCGTCGAAGGCGAATTGGCGTCGCGCCCTCTCCTCTCGACCCAGGAACTATCGTCGGTGCAGCACACCAACTTATTGAACAAGACCGTTGCCCAAATCGCCGTCGATCAAAATGGCCTGGTGCTCTCCGCGCGCTTGCTTTCCAAGTCTGGCTCCCAGAAAGCCGACCGCATCGCGCTTGAAGCGGCACGGCAATTTCAGTTTGCGCCCGATAAACGCCCCATCGTCTGGGGAAACCTGATTTTCGACTGGCACACTATTCCCGTCGGAAGCACCAACGCCACGGTCCAACCCAAATAGAGATGCCGCCCGATACCCTCCTGCTCATTTATGTCACATCGCTTTTGGGCGCCATTTCTCTCGCGGCCTTGTATTCCGAGGTGCGAAGCCGGCGCTTCCGCCCGACCGCGAGCCAGGACCGGATTTTTCGCTGTGAGAAATGCGGGTTTGTTTACACCGATGACGCGGACGTGGACCGCTCACGTTGTGCGCAATGCGGGAAATTAAACGAAGCCATTGAATTTTGAAAAAAATTCTAGCAGCCGTCTCTCGCGGTCGTTAATTTTGCCTCCAGTCGAGCGACGCCCAAGGCTTCGCGAATTGAAAACAATTTCCGGCGGACAGACTGCCGCCCGCAAAACTAAATAATATTATGGGAATGTGGATTGGCCGAAACAGAAAAGCCCGCGTCAGTTATGGCTTCGACGAAATCGCCCTGGTGCCGGGCGATATCACGATCAACCCGAACGAGGTCGATACGACGTTTAAGATTCCGCGCAAAGATGGCAGCACAATTGATCTTAAAATACCGATCATCGCAAGCGCGATGGATGGCGTGACCGACGTGAAATTCTGTATCGAGATGGGAAAACTCGGCGGGCTTGGGGTCATCAATCTCGAAGGCGTCCAGACGCGCTACGAAAATCCGCGTGAAGTTTTGGAAAAAGTCGTCAATGCCAGCAAAGACGAAGTCACGACGCTGATTCAGAAACTTTATCTCGAACCCATCAAAGAAGAATTGATTGCCAGGCGCGTTCAGGAACTTAAAGCGGCGGGCGTGCTGGCGGCCGTCAGTTCCATTCCGCAAAAGGCCGAGCGGTTCGCCTGCATTGCGCAGGAAGCGGGCGCAGATATTTTTATCGTGCAATCCACCGTCTCGACCGTTCGCCACATTTCCACTCAATACAAATCGCTGGAGCTTGCAGAGTTCACAAAAATGATGAACATCCCGGTGATCATCGGAAACGCCGTCACCTACAAAGTCACTTTGGAATTGATGGAATGTGGCGTGGCGGGCGTGTTGATCGGAGTCGGGCCGGGCGCGGCTTGCACGAGCCGTGGCGTGTTGGGTCTCGGGGTTCCTCAAGTGACGGCAACGGTGGATTGTGCCGCCGCCCGCGATGCGTATCACAAGAAAACCGGGCATTACGTCCCGATTATCACTGATGGCGGCATGAGCAAGGGCGGCGATGTCTGCAAGGCGCTCGCTTGTGGATCGGACGCCGTGATGGTGGGAAGTGCGTTTGCTCGCGCAGAAGAAGCGCCTGGCCAGGGAAATCATTGGGGCATGGCGACACCCCACGCGAATCTCCCGCGCGGCACACGAATCAAAGTCGGCGTGACCGGTTCGTTGAAACAGATTCTCTACGGCCCGGCGACGGTCGACGACGGTTCGCAAAATCTGGTGGGCGCGATCACGACCTGCATGGGCAACGTTGGCGCGGCGAGCATCCGCGAATTTCAAGAAACCGAAATCATCATCGCGCCGAGCATCAAGACCGAGGGCAAATTATTTCAAACCGTGCAGAGCGTGGGGATGGGGACGAGATAGGATTCTCCATGAAATCAGGGCTATTGGTAATCGTAACCGTGGCCTTATTTCTTTTTGTCCCGGAGACATGGGCTCATCCTCCGCACGAAAGCAGATTAGGCACTTTTCAGCTGCCCGATGGGATCAAAATCGAAATAATGGGTTACTACGTCGATGGAATAATTTTCGCAGACCCTGTTTCCGTTCGATTTCGCCTTCCGAATGGGGAATCCCTCGCAGAAACACCATTCTCACGCGATGCTGCAGTTTTCAAACGCGATGGAACTGTGGAGGTCTATCAATTCGCGAGTATTTGGCTTCCTTTCGCAACACGAATTCATCTGTTTGATGGAACAAATTTACGTGAAATCAATTCTAAAAGTCGATTCGTGCTATCACCTGTGTTTCACGTTATCGCACATTGGGGAGAATACTCACTGGTGCTCGTTGCACTTGCGATTTTTCACCGGGCATCCCGCGCAAGCAGAAAAGTGTCAGGCTCCAAATTGTCAAAAGTAGTTCAGAAAGTCGGTTTAATCGCGGTGCAAGCTCTCTTGGGACTTTTACTTTTAGCCAAGCTCCTGGCCGGTAATGTTTCGCCGATAATAATCGCTTTGGCTTATGGGTTTCTGTTTGTTCTCTCGCGTCAAATTGCGCGAAGAATTTTTCCAAGACAATTCCAGCAACCACCTCAAATATAATACATCTTCTCTTTCCCCACGCTCGCATCCATCAGTTGCTGGAAAGAAATTCCGTCCGCGGTGTTATCGAGGGTGCTTTGCATCTTGCGCCAGGCGACGCGCAGTTCCGTCGGACATAGCGGGTCGTTTAAGGCGGGCGAGTCGAAAACGTTTCCATGGATGCATCGCAAAACGTCTCCTAAAGAAATCTGCGCCGGCGGACGCGCCAAAAGGTAGCCCCCTTCCTTGCCACGCTGGCTCTTCACGATTTGCTTCGACTTCAATTCGATCAAAATCTGGACGAGATAGTTCGGCGGAATTCCCTGCTCCGACGCCATCTCCTCCACTTTGCGCGCAACGCCTTCGTGATGGTGCTGCGCAAGCCAAAGAACGGCGCGCGCCGCGTAATCACTTTTGACCGATAATTTCACTCCTAAAAATTACGAGGGTAATCGGACCGGGGCGATAAAAAATTTCCTTTCGCGACGCGGCGCCACAGTGATTTGACCTTCCGGCGCCTTTGCCTCTAACCTCGCGGATGGCTGGAAATTCGTTCGGACAACTTTTTCAAATCACGACATGGGGCGAATCGCACGGCGGTGGCGTCGGCGTGGTGGTCGATGGTTGCCCGCCGCGATTGAAGTTGTGCGAAGCCGACATCCAGCCGGACCTCGACCGGCGTCGGCCTGGCCAATCGAAAATCGTTACCCCGCGGAAGGAAAGCGACACGGTCCAGATTCTCTCTGGAGTCTTTGAAGGCCAGACTCTCGGCACACCGATTTCCATGTGGGTGAAAAACGAGGATCAGCGCTCGGAAGCTTATGCCGAGATGGCGACGAAATTCCGTCCTTCGCACGCCGACTACACTTATCAGGCCAAGTACGGAATTCGCAATTGGCAGGGCGGCGGGCGCACCAGCGCGCGCGAGACCGTTAGCAGAGTGGCAGCCGGGGCGATCGCAAAGAAAATTCTGCGCGAACGATTTGGCGTGGAGATTCTGGCTTACGTCAAACAAGTCCAGCGCATCGTCGCAGAAATAAATCCCGATTCCGTCCAGGCAAAAGAAATCGAAGCAAACATCGTTCGCTGCCCAAATGCCGCGATGGCGGAAAAGATGATTCGACTGATCGAACGCACTCGCAAAGAAGGCGACAGCGTCGGAGGAATTATCGAAGGCGTGGCCCGTGGTGTTCCGCCCGGTTGGGGCGAACCGGTTTTTGATCGTCTCGAAGCGGATCTGGCCAAGGCGATGTTGAGTCTGCCGGCGTCGAAAGGATTCGACGTCGGCTCTGGCTTTGGTGGAATTACCCTGACAGGCCGCGAACACAACGATCTCTTTCGCATGAAAGGCGGAAAAGTTCGCACGCTCACCAATCGGTCCGGTGGAATTCAAGGCGGCATTTCCAATGGCGAAACGATTTATTTTCGCGTCGCCTTCAAGTCTGTAGCCACCGTCATGCACGAACAGCAAACGGTCGATGTCGATTTGAAAAACACCACTCTGAAAGGGCGCGGGCGCCACGATCCGTGCGTCCTGCCGCGCGCAGTGCCCATGGTCGAGGCGATGACTGCGTTGGTTTTGGTCGATCACGCATTGCGGCAAAGAGCGCAGTGCGATTAGAAGAATTTTCGGCCGGTTAATCCACTCGTCTGACTTTGCCAAACGGCGAATTTACATCCAGCCGAGGCGGCGCCGGTTCCAGAGATACATCAGGCCCAGCACGCGCATTTCCACGATCAAAAAATAAAAAAGCAGGACGGAAGAAATCAGGTAACGAACAAAAAACAGGGGAATAGTTTTTTCGAGCGCAATTTCAATGGCCCATTTCAAGCCTAGGATAAAGCCGAGGAGAAGACAGGCAATCAGGTATTGCAACGGCACTTTGCAAATTGAGCCGAGCACGAAAAGTGGATTCAAGAACTAGAGGCTGTCGGACATCGCCACGCCGAGGAGCGCCATTGGCAGATATAGAAATCCAGCGATCACCAGCGGCACGAGCGCCCGCTCTGCGAGGTCGGAACCGTCGAAAGCAAAATTCCAGCAGATCAACGCCGGCCCAAAACATGCAACGAACAAACCCCACAACAATCGGAACGGCTGAATCATGTCCTGCCAGACTTCAGTGAAGTCCGGCCAGCCGGGCATCTGATCCTCGCCCAGGGTTGTCGTGGTGATAATTCGCTGTAGAAAAGCGAAAAAATATCCGCATGCCAGCGCGGCGATGAGCAAGGCAAACGCCGCGGTTGCCGGAGAACCTTGCGAAAATCCTGCCGTGGCGACGTCGATGAGAAAGACGAGCAGCGCGCCGCCCAGCAGAAGAACCCAGCCATCACGCTGAATTGGATAACGGAGCGCGTTTACCAGCAGCGCGAGCGCGCGGGCATCGTCGGTTTGATGAAGGACAGGATCAATGTTCACCAGTTTGCATTCGGACCCGCAACGCCGGCAAAATTTCTTCATGACGCTGGTGACGACTCGCGTCGTCACACAGAAATCGCAGAAGGATTGGCCGCATTTCGGACAGGCAGCGGTCGCAGCGGTGCGTGGATGTCGCAGGCAGACGTTGGGCAGGTTTTGATTCAGGAGTCCCACACTGCCGGCTTCGAGAACGAATTCGACAACGCCCAATTTGAAGGTGCGGCCTGCTTCCAGGCTCGATTCATTGATCTTCTTTCCTTCCAGAAAAGTTCCGTTCGTAGATCCCAGGTCGCGAAGCCGAACGGAATCCTTTTCCAAAATGATTTCGCAATGAATCGAAGAGACCGAGGGATGTTCGATCTGAATATCATTGGCGGGAGAGCGGCCAAAGCGATTGGACCCCGTCCTCAACTCGAAAAGCTGTGCGCCGAACTCAGCATTTTTAATCCGCACGCTTGGCATAATTCCAATAAGCCTTGGCGATGCGTTCCGTCAACGGTGATCGCGGCAACCTGGTTAAATCAATTTGAGAAATCTCCCGCACCGCCACGGCGATCGAAGTCAGGAATGCGCCGTCCGACTCTTTTAGCCGGCGAGGGGAAATGTTTTTTTCCACCGTCGCAATTTTTAATTCTGCGCAAAGCTCCAGCACCAGCCCCCGCGTCACGCCGGGCAATGCCCCGCTCGCCAAAGGCGTGGTGAATACTTTTCTCCGCTCTATCCAAAACAAATTCGCGCTCGTCGCCTCCGCGATCCGGCCCTCGGTGTTCAGCAGCAACGCCTCGTCCGCGCGCTGGTCATCCGCCTCCATGCGCGCCAGGACGTGGGTTAATTTGTTGCAGGCCTTGAATCGTGCCAGCGGATCATTCGCGGGAATCCTGCAGCTGCTCGTGATCATTTTCGCAGGGGGAAAAATTCGTTGCAGCGGATGGAGGCTCATCACCACCGTTGGCGAAGTGGCGCCCTTGATCGAATATCCGCGCGGGCCAATTCCGCGCGAAAGTTGAATGCGCAAGACGTGGTCGCCTCGACCGTTTTTGACGATCAATTTGTTGGCGAAGACGCGCATCGCCTCGGGCGAGAAAGGAAAGTCGATCTTCAAAAATGCCGCACCCGTTTGCAGACGCGCAAGATGTTGCTCCCACAGGAACAGCTTCCCTTTGTAAACGGGTATCGCCTCGAACAACCCGTCGCTGAGAGTAAAGCTGCGGTCGAAAACGGAGACAACTGCCCGCTCCTCGGAAACGAATTTGCCATTGAGAAATACGAGCACTGGGAATTCTTAACGCAAAGGCGCAACGGCGCGGAGAAAAATCTTGGTTCTCAGCCTGGACGTTTGCCGCGATCGAAAATCCATCGGCGACTTCCTTCGGCGGCGGTCGCGTCACGAGTTGGCGCCGCGTTACGGGTGAATCCGTTTTTCAATTTCGGGTGGGTGCGCGTTCGTCCGTGGCGTTTCCAAGGCGGTGAAGAAGCCGCGCGCCTTTGCGAGAGTCTCTTCGTATTCCGCTTCGGGGTTCGAGTCCGCGACAATCCCCGCGCCCACGTGAAAATAAATTTTCTGACCAGTGCAAACCGCAGTGCGGATCGTGATGCTTAATTGGCTTTCGCGGTTGAAGCCGAGGTAGCCAAGCGCCCCGGTGTAAGGCCCGCGCGTGATGGGTTCAAGTTCATCGATAATTTCCATCGCTCGAATTTTCGGCGCGCCGGTGATGCTGCCGCCCGGAAAACTGGACGCGAAGGCGGCAAAGTGCGTCACGTCGTCCCGAAGCCGCCCCTCGATCGTCGAAACCAAATGTTGCACGTGCGGGAATCGTTCGAGCCGCACCAGTTCCGGCACTTGCACTGAACCGTATTCGCAAACTTTGCCGAGGTCGTTTCGAAGCAAATCAGTGATCATGACCAGCTCGGCCATTTCCTTGGCACTGGTTTGCAATTCGTACGTGAGCTGCGCGTCGCGAGTGCTGTCGGCGGAACGCGGGCGCGTCCCTTTGATGGGCCGGGTTTGAATTTGCGATCCGCTCAAGCGAAGAAAAGATTCCGGCGACGACGAGGCGATTTGAAAGTCACCGCAGTCCAGATAGGCGGAATAAGGCGCCGGTGAAACCGTCGAAAGCCGCTGGAAAAAATCCCATCCCGAGATGGACGGATTTTCCCGAGCTGCGTTCCGCGCTTCCCGGGACGGTTCGACTGCGTCCAAAGCGGGATCCCAGACCAGGCGCTGCGAAAGGTTTACTTGATAAATATCTCCGGCGCGAATGTAGCGCTGGGCTCGCTCCACTTTGGAAATAAATTCCGCCCGCGAAAGATTGCAACCGATGGATCTTTGTTTTCCAGCGCTTGCGCTTTGCGCGGGATGGGTTTCATGCGCTCTTTCTCTCAGATGTTCGCTCCAAAACTCGATTTGCTTTTGCGCGTGGGAGTCGCTGCGTGATCCATCGGCCTCCAGGCCGGTCGAAACGATCCACGTTTTGTCGAGTCGATGGTCAAAGACAACGAGGCTGTCATAGAAACCGACGCAGCAATCGGGCAATTCCAAATCGTTGACCGCAGCGCGCGGGAGTTTGGGTTCGACGAAGTTTTTCAAGTCGTAGCCCCAATAACCGAAACACCCGCCCAGCGGAAAGGGAGAATCGATTTCCTCGAGCAATTCGTAGCGCGACATCAAGGTGTCGAGAACGTGCCACGGATTTCCGAATTGGAGGTGAGGCGCGACCCGTGATTTTTCAATGGAAGAAATCTCACAGCGCGAACCCATCGAACGAAAGGTAAGAAAGGGCCTGACGCCGACAAACGAGTAGCGCGCCTGGGGCAAATCGAAAAATGCGCTGCGCAACAGCACCACTCCCGGCTCGCTGCATAATCGTTCGACGAGCGATTCCGGCGTTTGCGTGGTTTGAAAGGACTGGATGAGTGGACGCATTTGATCTGCGCATAAACTGTCGCCTGTATTGAATTCGAGTCGCAAGTTTTAAACCACGAACCACCTTAAGCAACGTCGTCGGTCGCGAGTGAATTTCCTTCTGTGATTCTTCAAAGTTTTATCGCAAGGTTTTTCCCATGACAGGAATTGCCAACGGATCTTCGGGCCGCGTCGCTTCGCTTCATCTGCATCCTCGCGAAGGCGGAGAACGCTTCCAGACGGTCGAAGCCATCGAATTGGAAACTGGAAAAGGCATCTTCGGAAACCCGCGTTATTTTGCGCGACGCACCCGATCCGGCGATTTGAGCAAGCGTCAGGTCAGTTTGATCGAGCGCGAACAGATTTCCGAACATGCCGCCACACTGGGCCTGGAAAAAATCGGGCCCGGCATTATCCGCTCAAATATTGAAACCCACGGGATCGATCTCGGCACTCTCATTGGGCAGCACGTCCAGGTCGGCGAGGCGATTTTGCTTTTTTACGAGGCGCGAACCGGTTGCGCGAAGATGGATGCGATTTGTTCCGGCTTGCGTGAATTGACCAAAGACAACCGGCTGGGTGTTCTCGCCCAAGTGGTGCAGGGTGGGCGGATTCAAATCGGCGACCAAATCGGCCTCGTCAAGGAACTGGCTGCCTCCTAATCTTGCCTCGCTTTTGAAAATTCTTGTCCTGACCAATCTTTATCCGCCGCACCATGCGGGAACATTCGACAAGCGCTGCGAGTCGGTGACGGAGTCGCTTCGCCTGCGCGGCCACCAGATGCTTGTGCTTACTTCCACCCACGGAATGCGCGACGAACAACGCGACGGGCATGTCGAGCGCCGGCTTTTCCTGAACGGCGTTTTCGGCCATCCGCATTTGACCAAGTTCAACGAGATGAAAAGTCTTGAAGTCCACAACAGTTCCGTCGTGACCGAAGTGGTCCGGGAGTTTCAGCCCGACGTGATTCATGTTTTCAGCCTGCATGGACTTTCCAAGTCGCTCATTTTCACGCTTCGCAACACGAAACTTCCGACCGTCTATGACGTGGCGGACCATTGGCTTTCCGCAGGCGTGCGGGAAGATCCCTGGCTGCGATTTTGGAACGCCCCTTCCCTTCCCTTTCTCGATTCCTCCACGCGCGCTGCTATCGAAATGAGTGGCGAGCGCGGGCGCCTCGATGACACCGCGCCGACGCGGATGCGCAAAGGCTACGAGCGTCTGCCGATGCTCTATGGCGACGCGAAAGCCATTTCGGCCGTCCTGCCCAATTCCATTCCCTCGTTTCGTTTTGACCGGATTTATTTTTGCAGCCACGCGTTAAAACAATTGACCGAAACCGTGGGCTTCCCGGTCGCACATGCCGAGGTGATTTATCCGGGAATTCAAACTCAGCAATTCTTCGGCGAACTCAAAGCCTTGTCCGCACCGATCACAAAACTTCTTCTGGTGGGCAAGCTGGATAAAGACAGTGGAGCGATGACCGCACTCGAAGCATTGCGGCAGGCGCGGGCGATCAAGCTCGACGTCACCCTCAGCATTTATGGGCGTGGCGAATCCAACTATATCGCGGAGTTGCGCTCTTTTGTGGTGCGAAACAAATTGCCTGTGGAATTCCTCAACGTTTCCAATCTTGTTCAGGACATGCCGGCGGTTTACCGGAAACACGACGCGCTCCTCTACACGCCGGAGTGGAATGAGCCATTTCCCATCACGCCGCTCGAAGCCATGGCCTGCGGGCTCCCGGTCATTGCCTCGCGCGCGGGTGGCTCGAACGAACTCTTTCGCCACGGGGAAAACGCGTTTACCTATTCGCCCGGTAACGCGGCTGAACTCGCGGCGCGAATCCAAGATCTACAACGGCAACCGGCTCTCCGCTCGCAGATGGCCGAGACAGCGCAGACGGAAGTGCTCAGCAAGTACAACGAATCCACGGTCACCGACCAGATCGAGAATTACTTGAACACTTCGCAGGAATGCTGGGCGCACACGGCGACCTGAGTCGCCAACCGCGGCATTTTCGGAATGACCAGAAATCTCTTATCTTGCCCGAAATTTAGTTGACGCTTTAGACCTCGACGCTAGTGTCGAGGCGCGATGCAAACACAAAATATAATTCTCAAGAAATTTATCGGCCTGGTTCTCGGCACTCTTGCGACCATTTCTTTCACTGCCCAGGGTTATGCCGCGCTTTACGCCTCGACCGCCGCGGGGGGACTGGGCGAACTCTATGTGATCAACCCGGCCACCGGTGGTCTTGCTCAGGATGTCGGACCTCTCACCGACGGGGTTTCGGTGAATTATGCAGTGACCGGCTTGGCATTTAATCCCATAACGGGTCTCCTCTACGGATCAACTGGCAACGCCAACGCGGCTACAGCAGCAAAATTAATCAGCATCAATCCAAACACCGCTTCAGTGACCGTGATCGGCTCTTTTGCCGCCGGGAATGCAGGAAATCCAGCCACCATGGCGGATATCGCTTTTGATTCCTCGGGCAATTTGTTTGGAATTGGATCAGTCGGAGGGCCACAACTTTATTCCATCAATCTTTTCACGGGCAAGGCGACTTTGATTGGCGGGACCGGATTAACCTCAACTTCGGGAGGTGGTCTGGCCATCAGTTCGGGTGGGCTGTTATACGGAACACCGACGGCGACAAGATTTGGAACCTACGATCCAAACACGGGAGCTTTCGCAAACATCGCGAGCCCGAATTTGCCTGTGGGAGGTGCTTACGCCGCTTTGTCGTTTGATGCAGCGGGAGTTCTTTACGGGCTCGACCTCGGACCCGGACCTGCGTTGCTCTCTCACCTTGTGACCATCAACCCCAATACCGGTGCCGTTACCGACATTGGGCAATCCATAACGTCCTTGGATGCAATAGCGTTTCAGCCCGTCCCTGAGCCGCGCACAGTCGCGTTGCTGCTGGGTTCTGGAGCGGTTGCCTTTTTAACTCACTTGCGCCGCCGGAAATAGATCTGGCTCGGGCTCCTGCAAAACATTCTTAAGGCAACGCGACTTTTTCCGGATTCCTCCTGCTGTTTGAGCGCAAGGGTGCCGCTGAATTTAATAATTCCTCCGGTTTTTTGACCGCCTGAGTCGTTCAACAACTGATAAATAGGTGGGTAGCGCCGGGGATGCCACTGGGAGGATGAAAAACCCCACTCGAAAAGCAGAGCTTTCTCATCTCAATCGCCTAAATTCAGGGGTCGATTCCTGATGCGGTTTTCAGGGGCTTTTCAGGATGTTAAAATCTCTTGCCGTGTTTAATTGGAATCAGTCTTAACCAAGGAAACGATTATGAGATTCACAAAAACTATTCTGTGGGCATTTGGCGGAGTTGCCATTGCGAGTCTGGGGGTCGCTTACAAAGCTGCGGTTAATTGCCGGGAGAAATCCATCGAGGAACAACTCGTAAAACAAGAGTTGGAAATTCTTGAGGGAGAAGGCGGAATCTGCCTTGGGTAATGTCTCAAAAAAACCCGGAATCGGTCGAAGGACTTTTGTCTTTCGACCGGTTTCCTTTTTATGGATCGAAGAAAGCCTACTCGGAAAGTTTCAGATTGAATTGGATCGGCCGCTTCGCGAGTCTGCGGGTGAATTTCACATGGCAAACACCAGAATTTTTTCCCGCCGTGAATTTCTGGCTGGCGCTGGCGTTCTTCTGGCCGGGATCACTCTTGACCTCCCTGCCGCTGATCCTGCCGATCGGATTCCCGAGGCCATCATCGACATCCATCAACACACCAACTACGGCGGCCGGGCGGACGACCAATTGTTCGCGCACCAGCGGGCCATGGGCGTCACCGCCACCATTCTCCTGCCCGCGGGACGACCCACCCTCTCTGCTTCGACCCACGATGGCGCCTCCAATGGATTGCAGGCGAACTGCACGGGAAACGAGGCCTGCCAGAAATTTGCGCATCGCCATCCGGGCGAGTTTTCCTTCGGCGCGAATGAGGTGCCCGATCTCCCGGATGCGGCCCCGGAAATCGAAAAATATTTGCGACTCGGCGCAGTTCTCATTGGCGAATCGAAATTCGGAGTCGAATGCGATTCGCCTGAGATGCAGAAGATTTACGCGCTCGCTCAACAACACGGCGTACCCGTGTTAATGCATTGGCAATTCAAAATGTATAATTACGGGTTCGAGCGTTTTTACAAAATGCTGGAGAAATTCCCGAAAGTTAATTTCATCGGCCACGCCCAGACCTGGTGGGCCAGCATCGACAAGGATTACAAAGATCATCTGGAAGGAGATGGCCTTTTTCCAAAACAAAAGGTGGTCGCCGGCGGATTAACCGATCGCTATTTAAGCGACTACCCGAACATGTTTGGCGATTTATCGGCGGGTTCGGGGTTGAACGCTTTCCTGCGGGATGAGAATCACATGCGCAACTTCCTGGAGCGGCATCAGGATAAATTGATGTTCGGGAGCGATTGCCTGGACACGATTGGCCGAGGCCTTGGTTGCCAGGGCGCACAGACGATCACGGCAGTGCGACGCGTGGCCCCATCGAAAAAAATCGAGCGCAAACTTCTCTACGAAAATGCCAAAAAACTTTTTCGTCTTTAAGGCAAGAGCTCTTTTGCGGTTTGCCTGATTGACATCAAGTTCCTTCTTTGCCGAGTCGGGCACCTATCAAATTCGGAGAAGACGCCAACGTTGTGTTGACCTTCGCGGAATCGGCGAAGGACGATTCCCGCCACTACCCACGTTGGTGCATTCGGGTGAACCCGCGCTACCAGAATTTCCAGTCATCCTTCCAAATGATCCAGATTCCGAGGAGAAAATTGGTGATGGCATGGGCCGTCATTGCGTCACCAAGACGTTTCTTTCGACAGACCAAACCTTGATAGGCGAAACCGCAGAAAATTCCTGCCAGCCATTCGTGGTGCGCCGATCCAAAGATTACCGAAGTGATCAAAAACGCGGTCCAGTTGAACTGACCGACCGGGACCGATTCGATGTCCTGCTTGATCACGTATCGATAAACGAACGAGCGATAGAATACTTCCTCCAACGGCGGGACGATAAAGGTCGATCCCAACAATCGTCCGACGACGAAAACCCATGCCAGAGTGGAGTTCGATCCAAATTGCCGATGCGGGTTCCAGCCTCCCTCGGAATTTCCAAAATGCGGGTAGAAACTGTCGAGCCCGATCCACATGATCACGACCGCCACGCCGACCGCCACAGCTTCCCAGCTGAACCTCCAGCGCATCTCCGGAATATAAGGGCGAATCGCCCAAATCATCCCAGCGCCCGCAAACGTTTTCCCCAAATAAAACCAATAGCGTGAGGCTTCCCCAAATTTTCCCTGGCAAAAGGTGAAAATCAGAAAAATCAGAAACGGCAAAACGCGAACAAGCGTGGGCGAAGCAGTGATTTTATTTTTCAGGGCGAGCATTCAGCGGGTCGCTTTCAAGTCCTGGCAGAATTCCGTTGGGCGGTGTCAACAATCAAGGGAGGGTCAAAACGATGGGTTGCCCGTCTCGTTCCATCGTGACTTCTTCTTTGCCAATTTTGGTGACGCGGGCGCCAGCCACGCTTTCGCCTACCATCAGCAGCTTTCCATTGATCATCGCGCTCGGATTTTTCACGCGAAAGAAAATTCCCTGGAGCTTGAGAGCTGGAGGAGCTGGTGGCGCAACGGCGATGACGGGTTCGCCGCCCAGCGCAGCGTTGGTCGCCGACGCGTTCGTTGTCTCCGTGATTGCGGTTCTGGTCCGATTGTTTTCTGGAAGGCCGGGGCCTGCGACAACTTCCCTCGCGGGCGGCAAAGGCATCGAGACCGGTTTGCCGATGGGGTTCGACGAAACCGGAGCTTGAGTGGTCATGTTTTGCAACGGGCCTTGGGCATTACATCCCTTGAAGAAAAACCAGCCGGCCAGGATCACGATCAAACCGATTATGACGAAAAGCATCGGCGCGGGTGATGATGAATCGGACGCCCGGCCTTGGTGAACCGGTTGCATGGGCGCGCCTCCGGCTGGCTCGACGCCGGGATTTTTTTTGGCCTGATCGGATCGCCGGAGCGCGTCGTTGATTAAACTCATACGTCAATGTTTCCTTCCAGTTCTCGAATGGCCCGGCCGACCATGCGGAAGTCGATCCGGTCCCGCGCGTGGACAAATCCAGCGAGCAGGCATTTGTCGCAGAGCGCATTGATCAGGCGCGGGACACCCTTGCTGTAGCGGTGAATCCGCCAGAGCGCCGACGCCGTAAAATACGGCGGACCCTTGCCACCGGATATGTGAAGCCGGTGCTGCACATATTGGCCGACTTCAGAATATTTCAACGGGTGCAAATGATAGCGAACCGTGATGCGCTGGCGAAGCTGCCGCAGTTCGTGCTGGTTCAGGCGGTCGCGCAATTCGGGCTGGCCCATCAAGACGATCTGGAGAAGTTTGCGGTCATCGGTTTCCAAATTGGAAAGCAGCCGGACCTGTTCGAGCAAATCATTCGTCAAATCCTGGGCCTCGTCGATGATGAGAACGGACTCGCGTTCCTGCGCCATTTGTTCCAGTAAAAAATGATTGATCTCGGCGATGGTTTCGAGCCGGTCCATTCCCTTGACCTTTAGGCCGAACTCGGTCGCGATCGATTGGATGAGCTGGTCGGGATCGAGGGCCGGGTTAACGATGAGTGCGGTCGAGAAATTTTTTCCGAGTTGATCGAGCAACGCCCGGCAGAGCGTAGTTTTGCCCGCGCCCACTTCGCCCGTGAGTTGCACGAATCCTTTGCGCTCTCGAATGCCATAAAGCAAATGATTGAAAGCCTCGCGATGTTTGGCGCTGTAGAAAAGAAATCGCGGATTGGGTGTGATGTTAAACGGCGGTTCGGTCAGGCCGTAATATTCCAAA
Source organism: Verrucomicrobiota bacterium (assembly GCA_039917795.1). Lineage (GTDB taxonomy): Bacteria > Verrucomicrobiota > Verrucomicrobiia > Limisphaerales > CANJXF01 > CANJXF01. Next base: position 15,286 of record JBDSIW010000046.1, read on the forward strand.
TACACGGCGATGGTTTAGCGGAAAGAGATTGTCGAGAAAAGGAAAATGGGCGCGCGGTTCCTGCTGAATTCCAGCAGGCAACCTAAAGCTTGCGCCCCCGGGTTTACCCGTTAGCTTTTCGCGCGATGAATTTGGAAGACCACTCGGGGGATATCATTGGAAAAGCGCGGTC